>JASMAE010000077.1 GCA_030754475.1 Rhodospirillales bacterium | reverse complement strand
GGTCGGCGGACTTTTCGTCTTCCTGGCGATCCTTTTCGTCGCCGTCTTCGCGTCGGTGATCTCGCCCCAGAATCCTTATGACCTGGCGAGCCTCAGCATCATGGATGCCCGCGAGCCGCCGGGCACGCCGAGCACTTCCGGCCCGTTCACGTACTGGCTCGGCTCCGACGGCCAAGGTCGGGACATGGTGAGCGCCATTTTCTACGGGCTGCGTACCAGCCTCATCGTCGGCGCGATGAGCGGCTTACTGGCGCTTTGCATCGGCATGTGCGTCGGGCTCACGGCAGGCTATTTCGGCGGCCGCGTCGACGCCCTCATCATGCGCGTCGTCGATTTGCAGCTTAGCTTCCCGTCGATCTTGGTGGCACTGATCCTGCTCGCCGTTCTCGGCCAGGGCGTGGACAAGATCATCATCGCCCTGGTCGTGGTGCAGTGGGCCTATTACACCCGCACCGTGCGCGCCAGCGCGCTGGTCGAAAGGCACCGGGAATACATCGAAGCGGGCGAATGCCTGGCGCTCGGTCAGCGACGCATTGTGTTTAGGCACTTGCTGCCCAACTGCCTGCCGCCCTTGATCGTCGTCGGCACGGTGCAGGTGGCGCACGCGATTTCGCTCGAGGCGACGCTCTCGTTTCTCGGCCTCGGCCTGCCGCCGACCGAACCCTCGCTTGGCTTGTTGATCGCCAACGGCTTCGACTACATGCTGAACGGGCGCTACTGGATCGCCTTCTATCCCGGCATCGCACTTCTGATTACCATCGTCAGCATCAACCTGATGGGCGATCAGGTTCGCGACGTGCTCAATCCCAAGCTTGAGAGGTAATTCAACCGCACAGCCCCGCCCCCTGGCACGCCTGCTCCGAGCCCGGTATCATGGCCGCGCCATCGGGGGCTTGGGTCCGGCCGGACCGGGCCGGCCGCAAGAGAACGGGGAGGATGAAGGTGAGCACGTTCGATACCATTATCCGCGGAGGCCGGGTGGCGACGGCGGGCGCGGTGGTCCAATGCGATATCGGCATTCGTGACGGGCGCATCGCGGCGCTCGCAGACGCCCTGGAAGGCGCCAAGAACGTGATCGACGCCGCGGGCCGGACGGTTACGCCGGGCGGCGTCGACGGCCACTGTCACATCGACCAGCCGAACGAGGAAGGCTGGGTGTGCGCGGACAACTTCTTCACCGGCACGCGTTCGGCGCTGGCCGGGGGAACCACCACCGTGATTCCCTTCGCCCAGCAGTTCCGGGGCCGCAGCCTGCGGCACGCGGTCGACGAATACCGCGGGCGCGCCGACGGCAACGCCCTCATCGACTACGCCATCCACATGATCGTCTCCGACCCGAGCGAACAGGTTTTGGGCCAAGAGCTGCCGGCCCTGATCCACGACGGCTACACCTCGTTCAAGATCTACATGACCTACGATGAACTCAAGCTGAACGACCGCCAGATCCTCGACGTCCTCGCGCTGGCGCGGCGTGAGGCGGCCCTGGTGATGGTGCACGCCGAGAACGCCGACTGCATCACCTGGCTCACCGATCGGCTGGAAGAGGCGGGCAAGATCGCGCCCAAGTATCACGCCACCTCGCGCCCGGGGCCGGTGGAACGCGAAGCCACGCACCGCGCGATCACCTTGGCCGAGCTTCTGGACGTTCCCATCTTGCTGGTGCACGTCTCGGCCCGCGAGGCGGTCGACGAGATCCAGAGGGCGCGCTCGCGAGGTCTCAAGATCTTCGCCGAGACCTGCCCGCAGTACCTGTTCCTTACCGCCGACGATTTGGACAAGCCCGGGTTCGAGGGCGCCAAGTGCATCTGCAGCCCGCCGCCCAGGGACAAGGCGAACCAGCAGGTGATCTGGGACGGGCTTCGCGGAGGCACCTTCGAAGTGTTCTCGTCCGACCACGCTCCGACCCGCTTCGACGATGCCAAGGGAAAAAAGGTGCGCGGCACCGACAGCTCGTTCCGCTGGGTCCCGAACGGCGTTCCCGGGCTCGAGACCCGGATGCCGCTGCTGTTTTCGGAAGGCGTCGGCAAGGGCGTGATCGATCTTGAGCGGTTCGTGGCGCTCACCGCCACCAACCAGGCGAAGATCTACGGGATCTACCCCAGGAAGGGCACCATCGCGGTCGGCTCGGACGCCGACATCGTGATCTGGGACGATGACCGCGAGATAACCATCACCAACGACATCCTGCACCATGACGTGGACTACACACCCTACGAGGGGATGGTGATCAAGGGTTGGCCGGCGATCACGCTTTCGCGTGGAGACGTGGTGTGGGCGGACGGTGAGGTCCGGGCCGAGAAGGGCCGCGGCGCCTTTATTCCTTGCACGTTGTCGGATGCGGCCGCGCCGCTCGGACGTCCCGCGGCCAAGATCTGAACCTGGGTTACGGACCGCTCGCGGCTCGGTTCGGCGCCGGCTCGAACGGTGCGCGGCGCCCGATCCGCCCCCGGCGGGCGTCCGCCATGCCGGACCGCGCCGCGTCGCATCGGAGCGCTCGCGTGAGCCCGCTGCCAAGAAGACGGCTGGGACGAACCGACGTCAAACTGACGGTGTTGGGCCTCGGCGGGTCCTCGATCGGAAACCTGTACCGTCCGGTCTCGGAACGCGACGCGGCGGGCGCGCTCGAATGCGGCTGGCGCGCGGGCATCCGGTACTTCGATACGGCGCCGCTCTATGGCTCGGGCCTCGGCGAGCACCGCCTGGGGCGTGTGCTTGGGCAGCACCGACGCGACCGTTTCGTGCTTTCCACCAAGATCGGGCGGCTGCTGAGCCCGCTTGAGCCGGGCGCGGCCGGGAACCTACGCTCGCGGAACGTGCTTCCCTTCACCCAAGCCTACGACTACAGCTACGACGCTACGCTGCGATCGCTCGAAGACAGCCTGCAACGCCTGGGCCTAGGGCGCATCGACGTAGCGCTCATTCACGACATCGACGCCGACCACCACGGCCCGGCGGGACAGAAGCGGCGCTACCGCGAGGCCATGGAAGGCGCGTATCCGGCGCTGGCCAGGCTGCGCGACGAAGGCGTGCTGAAGGCGATCGGCGTCGGAACCAACGACTGGCGCGTCTGCGAGCAGTGCGCGAAAGACGCCGATTTCGACTGCTTCGTGCTTGCCGGGCGATATACGCTACTGGAACAAGGCGCGCTGGCATCGTTCCTGCCGCTTTGCGCGACCAAGGGCATCGGGGTCGTCTGCGCCGCGCCTTTCAACTCCGGCATCCTCGCCCGAGGCGCGGTCGGGGCGGCCACGTACAACGATGCGGCGCCCCCGCGTGCGGTCCTGGACAAGGTGCGGCGCGTCGAAAAGGTCTGTAAGCGACACGGGGTCAAGATGGCGGCAGCGGCGCTGCAGTTCCCTCTCGCGCATCGGGCGATCGCGTCGGTTCTTCCCGGCGTGCGCGGGCCGGCCCAGGTGGAACGGAACTTACGGCTGTTCCGAGAAGCGATTCCTGCGGATTTCTGGCGCGCGCTCGTTTCCGAGGGGCTGCTGGACGCGGCGGCGCCGACCCCAAAGCCCCGAGATACCGTTCCCAACACGAAGGGATAAAGACAATGGAGCACATCATCGTCACCCGCCCGCGGCCAGGGGTGATGCTCATCACGCTCAACCGCCCGCACAGCCTGAACGCGCTCAACAAGGCGCTCCTCATCGAGGTGGCGGTCGCGCTGAACGAGGCCGTCGCGGACGCCGACGTAGGCGCGGTCGTGCTGACCGGCGACGAGCGATCGTTTTCGGCAGGCGCCGACATCAAGGAGATGCCCGAGGCCGGCATCCCGCCGTTCGCGCAAGCCGACCGGCTGAAAAGCTGGAAGACCATCGAGCGGCATCCGAAACCCTTGATTGCCGCGGTCAACGGCTACGCCCTTGGCGGCGGGTGCGAGCTTACGCAGCTGTGCGACATCGTGATCGCGGGCGCGAACGCCCAGTTCGGCACGCCCGAGATCAAGATCGCGGCGTTCGCCGGCGACGGCGGCACGCAGCGCATTCCCAGAGCAGTCGGCAAGGCGCGGGCGATGATGATGACCTTGACGGGCGAGCCCATCGATGCGGCCACGGCCTTGGCCTGGGGGCTCGTGGTCGAGGTGGTGCCCGTCGAAAGGACCGTGGACCGCGCGCTGGAGATCGCCGAGTCCATCGCCGAGAAATCGCCGCTCGCGGTTCAGATGGCCAAGGCCGAGATCCTCATGTCCTTCGAAAAGCCCTTGGACGAAAGCCTCAGCCTCGAGCGCAAGATGCTGATGTGGCAGTCCGAAGACCACCAAGAGGGGATCAACGCCTTCGTCGAGAAGCGCGCGCCCCGGTTCACGGGACGATGAGAGGGGGCGGCGCGCCAGCGCGCGAAAGGGGTGGCAAGGCACACTGATGCCGTTCGTCGTCGCATAGGCGTTTGCCGCCACCGCGGCGCAGAAACGGGCCCTCGTCCGTGACGTCACCGGCGCCGTCTGTTCCGCGTACGGCATCGAGGCCGCGACCGTAGCGGTCTATCTCTTCGAGATCGGCGACGACGATTACGGTCACGCCAGCGAGACCGGCGACGCGGCGCCCGAAACGCGCGTGTTCATTCAGGTTCACGCGCTTGGGCGCCCGGCGGCACGCAAGCGGGCGCTCGTCGAAGGCATCATCCGGGCGCGGTGATCAACCTCGGCGTCGGCATCTCGGCGCTCATTCCCAATGTGATCGCAGAGGAAGGCATCGACGATCTTTTCACCGCGACCGCCGAAGCCGGCATTATCGGCGGGATTCCGTGCTCGGGCCTCGAGTTCGGCGCCACCTACAATCCCCAGGCGATCATCGACCAGCCGTACATGTTCGACTTCTACGACGGAGGCGGTCTCGACGTCGCGTTCGTCTCTTTCGCCAAGGTGGACCGCGACGGCAACGGCAACGTCACCAAGTTCGGCGATCGCCCCAATGGGTGCGGCGGCTTCATCGACATCACCCAGAACGCGAAATCCATCGTCTTCGGGGGCACGCTGACCAGCCGCGGTTCGAGGTCGCGTTCGCCGACGGTGGGCTCGCCATCGCGCGAGGGCGAGATCATGAAATTCGTCCCGCGCGTCGCCCAGATCAGCTACAATGGCCGCCGCGGCCGCGAATGCGGTCAGGACGTGACGTTCGTCACGGAACGCGCGGTATTCCGCATGACGCCCGAGAGCTTGGTGCTGACCGAAATCGCGCCCGGGGCGCGCCTGAAGGAAGACGTGCTGGACCGAATGGAGTTCGAGCCCGCAATCTCGCCGGACCTCGGATCCATGGATCCGCGCCTGTTCCGCGAGGGGTGCATGGGCCTTCGCGAAGACGTGCTCGCCAAGCACGCACCAAGACCCGCACGCCGGACCCGGCCGTGAGCGAAGACTGAGAAGGGTTTGAATGTCGCGCTTGAAATTCACCGACGTCATCGTCGCCACGGTGCTTCCGTTCACCGATTCGGGCGCGATCGATTGGCCGAGCTACACCCGGCTCCTCGAATACTGCGCCACGCCCGACGGCATCGGCGCGATCTTCCCCAACGGCCACGCCGGCGAAGGCTCGGCCTTGAGCGCGGAAGAGCGCGCCCGGGTCATCGAGGTCACGCGCGAATTTGTGGGCCCCGACGTGCCGCTCCTTGCGGGCGTCATTGCGTACTCAACCGCCGAAGCCATTACCCAAGCGCGGGACGCCAAGTCGGCGGGCGCCGACGTCGCGGTCCTGTTTCCGTTGCCCGCCTTCGCCGCCGGCGGGACCCGCACCCCGGCGGCCCCGCTGGCGTACGTGGACGCGGTGCTCGAAGGGGCCGACGTGCCGGTCGGGATCTTCCAGTTCCCGCTCGCGTCCGGCCTCGGCTACACCACCGAAACCCTGGTCGAGATGGCGAAGCGGCCGGGCGTTCTCTTGATCAAGGAGGGGAGCGGCACCGTCCAGGCGTACGAGGACAACTGGCGCCAGGTGAAGGCGGCGGCCCCCGAAGTTGCGATCTTTCCAACCAATTTCGACTGGTTCCTCGCCCAGGTCGCGATCGGCGCCGACGGCATCCTCTCAGGCCTCGCCAGCCTGACGCCGCATCTCTTGATCGATCTGTGGCGCGCGACCGAGGCCCGCGATCTGGACCGCATGCGGGCCGTCAACGACGCCCTCTATCCTGTGGTCCGCACCATCTACGGCGCACCGCCCCTGATGGACATGCACACGCGCATCAAGGCAGGGCTCGCCCACTTGGGCGTCATCGAGAGCGCGCGGCCAAGGCCGCCGCTCTTGCCGGTCTCTGACGAGACGGCCGCCGCGGTCGCAAAGGTGGTCGACGGCGCCGGCCTCGCGCGCCACACGGCCCAGGCGCCCGGTCGCGTGAGCAAGCGCGCGTCTTAACGGCCGCCGGGGTTGGCTGGAGCATTATCCACTTACGTGGAATCGCGCCTGCCCGCACCCCCTCCCGGCCGCCCACGGAATGGTACTCTTGGGGCGGCCGAGCGCGCCGGACCCGATCGAGGATGCCGCTGTGCGCGGTCGGATAGTGCCTTTGCGTCGCGTATTGCGCCGGTTAGATTGGAACAAGACCCCGTCGGCGGGGCAGGCCGGAGCGATACGGGCCTGACTGTCTGCGCACGCTGGGATCGGGTCGCCGTGGGCAGGCTGACCCGGCACCGCGGATTCGCCGGACCGAACACGACAACGAACGCAGCGAGAAAGGGCGACCCATGCCAGACGCTCCCCGGATTGATGCCGACGAAATCCTCGAAGGGATTCGCGGTTTGGTCGAGATCGAAACGCCGACCGGTGATGTGGAGGGTATCGGACGGCTGGTAACCCATCTCGAGGGGAAGTTCGCTGCCTTGGGTGCCAAGGTTGAGCGCATTCCCGGCAGCGGCGGCCAGGGCAATTGCCTGCGGGTGCGCTCGCCGTGGGGCGGCGAGCAACCGGGCATTCTCGTCCTCGGCCACATGGACACCGTGCACCCGAAGGGAACGCTGGCAGAGCGACCTTTCCGCATCGAGGGCGACAGCGCCTTCGGCCCAGGCATCTTCGACATGAAGAGCGGCGTCTACCTCGCCTTTTACATCTTCCAGCACTTCTGCCGGTTGGGCCGCGAGACGCCGCTACCGATCACGTTCTTGTTCAACTCGGACGAGGAGGTCGGGAGCCCTTCGTCGCGATCACACATCGAAGCGGAGGCGCGGAAGGCTCGCTACGCCCTGGTCGTTGAACCGACCTCGCAAAGCGGCATGGTCACCACCGCTCGCATCGGCTCGGCGCGGTTTGCGATCAAGATCACCGGTCGCGCCGCCCATTCCAGCGGCGGCCATCGCGAGGGCCGTAGCGCCATCAAGGAACTGGCACGCCAGATTCTGGTGCTCGAGGACATGACCGACTACGAGCGCGAAATCACTGTCAATGTCGGTATCGCGTCCGGCGGTACGGGCGTCAACGTTGTGCCGGCCGAGGCGACGGCGCTGGTCGATTTGCGCGTACCGAGCGCCGAGATCGCGGAGGCGGCTATCAGCAATGTGCTCGGCCTGAAGCCTTTCGATCCCGACGTAACGCTCGAAGTTTCAGGCGGGCTTTCGCGGCCTCCTTATGTGAAGTCACCGGAAATTGAAGCGCTTTTCCAGCATACCCGGACGCTGGCGGCGGAAATCGGATTCGAGATCACGGATAGCAAGTCAAGCGGTGGCAGCGACGCCAATCTCACCGCGCCCATCGTCGCGACCCTGGACAGCCTGGGCGTCGAGGGGAAGGGAGCCCATACGGACTTCGAGCAACTTTACATCTCGTCCATCGAACCCCGCGCGCGCCTCCTGTTCCGTTTGTTCGAGACCCTGTCGTAGGAGGGCACCCGGTCCCACCGACGCAGCGCGACCCCCCCCCGGTACCCGTCAATTGGCGCCGGCGAGGGTGCGTCCGGCGATATAGGCGAAGGTCAATCCCGGGCCGATGGTCGCGCCGCCGCCCGGATAGGCCCCGCCAAAGACGCTGGCTTGGTCGTTGCCCACCGCGAAGAGGCCGGGGATCGGCGCACCGGTTCCGTCCAGCACCCGCGCCGCGGCGTCGGTGCGCAGACCCGCGAAGGTGCCGAGGTCACCTGGTCGGATCTCGACCGCATAAAAGGGTGGCTGGTCCAGCGGGCCGACGCAGGGGTTCGGCTGCCAGCGGGGATCGCCCTGACTACGGTCGTAGGCGTTCTCGCCTTTGCTGAATTCGGGATCGCGACCGGTGCGGGCGCCGGCGTTGTAGGCGGCCACCGTGCTATCGAGTCCGTGGACGTCGATTCCGGCCGCAGCCGCAAGCTCGCGTACATTGCGGCCGCGCTTGAGGTAGCCGGTGCGGAGATAGCGCCGGTAGGGCAGCGGCCACGGACGCGCCGCTCCTAGCCCATAGCGTCGCAGCGCCCTGTGATCGCAGACGTAATAGGCGACGGCGGCACGGCCCTCGCGTCGGGTCGCCAGCAACGCCTGCACGAAGGAGTGGTAGTTCAGCG
>JASMAE010000076.1 GCA_030754475.1 Rhodospirillales bacterium | reverse complement strand
GTGTACATGGCCATGCGGATCACGTCTGCCAATTGTGCGTCACCCTCGGCAGCCTTCCGCAGCCGCACCGCTTCCTCAGGCGTATAGGGCAGCCAGGATGACCCCTCACCCTTCAACCCGAGCCGATCAAATGGTGCTCTGTCCTCGGGCACCGCTTCGATGGTTTCGAGGTATGCCCAATAGGTCCGGCAATCGCTCATCATGCGCTGCACCGTGGCGGCCTTCAATTCGGTCCGTAGCTCCGTCACCCAGCGTCGGACCTCTTTCCGCGAAACGTCGTTCAGCATCGGAAACTTATCGGCCAACCGTCCGATGGTGGCCCGGCGCATCTTGGCCGTCTTCTCCTTGACCTGGAGCGAGGTCAGCCATTCATCGAGGAATTCGGTGGTCGAAACTATTGCGCCTGTCGCTTCGGCATAAAAGCGCTGTGCCTCGGGACTGCTAGACGGCGGTTGTCCTATTTGGTCAACGCTAACCGCGCCGATGTCCCATGCCTCAGCATCGATCTGCTCTAGGATTGTGTGTCGCTGTTCTTCGGTCTTTGCCCGCCGCAAGGCATCGCGCCAGAACTTCGCATCATTCTTCGCAGCATCCTCTCCGCGTGCTAGGGCGACCTGACGCTGCCACTCCGCCACGATGGGCTTGGCAAGACGCTCGGCAACCTTCTTATCGCGGGTCTTGAGCGACACTCGGAACCGCTTCCGCCCGAGTGCTTCTTGAGCGTCGGTAGGGACGTTCAGAACCGCATACCAGCCTAATCGACGTTGCTCAACGTTGCGGGACATAACCCGCATTGTACCCCACTAATATACCCCACACGCCATATAAAAATGCCTGAATATAGGGGTTCTACGCGTTTCCGTCCAAAAAACTGTCCCCTCCCCCTGGGGACGCCAATTTCGTCCGATTCGACCTCGATCTCGATTCAAGTGGGCCCTCGACGGCTTTGCGCCGCCCATTTCCAAGGTCCCGAAGGCCGCACTCAATACTTCCGGGCCTGGACCTCGCAGCCCTGGATGGTGTCTTCGCCGAGCGCCTTGCAGGCCTCGAGGCGGTGAAGGCCTTCGACGAGGACGAAACGCTCGTCGTCGCGCCGGACCAGGATCGGAGTGCGCTGGCCTTCTTCGATCATGCTCTCGGCGATCTCGTTCACGGTCGTGGGATCGAGGCCCCTGCGCTTCTTGGCCGGTACGTAGATGTCCTCGATCTTGAGCGTCCGCGTCACCATCAACATCTCTGAGGTGTTCCCCGCCCGCGCGCTCACCATGATCCCCGGGCTCGGCCCGGCGATCGACGCCTCATTATACCGGACTCGCGCGAGAACGGCTCGTTTTCCACCCCTCATCCGGCGCCGTTTGGCTGATCGGCCTCGACCGGATGATGGTCTTGGACACGGCCGCTTGGATCGGGGGGCTTGAAATTGGTAGGCTGCACCGCCCGACCGATAATCAGGAGAATTAGGAATGACGTTCGAGATCGCAGATCTCACGAAAGGTGGGGAGCGGCGCACGGCGGAAGCCCTAGACGCGTTGGGGCCCGCGCGCTTGGCCTTGCTGGACGGGCCGGTCGTTGTGACCCTGGCCACGCTCCGCAAGAGCGGATCGCCGCTGCTCTCAGTGATTTGGTGCAGCCGCGACGAAAAGCACGTCTACATCAATTCCGCCAAGGGCCGGGCGAAGGACCGCAACCTCCAAGCCCGGCCAGACGTCTCGCTGATGCTGATGGACCCACAAGATCCCTTCCACTGGCTCGCGATCGAGGGCCGGATCGTCGAGTCCGTATTCGAAGACGACCCCAAGCGCGGCGCCGAGGCCACGCGCCACATCGACGACATGACCGAGGTCTATCTGAACACCCGGCCCTACCCGAACCGTTCGCCGGGCGAAGTGCGCGTCAAATACAAGATCGAGCCGGCGCGGATCCTCACGTTCGGCCCGTTGTCCGCCGGCTGACGCGAACGGCGCGCTGCTGCGAGACGCGCGCTCGGGTGGGCGGCCGACTGCATTGGCCGGGGGGGCCGTCGTGCACGAGTGGATCGCAGGTAATTGGAACTGCGGACCGGCTGCAATCACGTGCGTGAATCCGCATCGTTTCTATACAATTGATCAGATTCACGCGCCCACCGGATCGCTCTTAAGCCATTCCGACCGACCGCGATCTGGTCAAGACGTACGGTAACCGCTCCCAAGGAGGCCCGCACCATGGCTCGAAACGACAAGGTCGCCATCGTCACAGGCGCCGGTACGGGCGTGGGGCGCGCGGTCGCGCTCGCGCTTGTGGGTGAAGGCTATTCGGTCGCGCTCGCCGGACGCCGCGCCGATCGGCTCGACGAGACCCGATCGCGCGCTGGAAACGAGGGCGCGCGGATGCTGACGGTGCCGACGGACGTGAGCGATCCGGAATCGGTTGGCGCCTTGTTCGCCAAGACCAAGGATGTTTTCGGCCGCCTCGACCTCTTGTTCAACAATGCCGGGCTCAACGTGCCGGGCGTGCCGCTGGATGAGCTCGATGTCGAGAAGTGGAGGGCGGTGGTGGACGTGAACTTGACCGGGACCTTCCTCTGCATCCGCGAAGCGTTCCGGATGATGAAGGCACAAGAGCCGCGCGGCGGGCGTATTATCAACAACGGCTCGGTCTCGGCCCACGTTCCGCGTCCCGGCTCGGCCCCGTATACCGCGACCAAGCACGCGATCACGGGGCTGACCCGCACCGCGTCCCTGGACGGGCGCGCATTCGACATCGCCTGTGGGCAAATCGACATCGGCAATGCGTTGACCGAGATGACGGCGCGGATGACCGAAGGCGTTCGTCAGGCCGACGGCTCGATCGGGATCGAACACACCATGGACGTCGAAAACGTTGCCCGCGCCGTCGTCTACATGGCGAGCCTGCCGCTCGACGCCAATGTCCAGTTCATGACCGTGATGGCGACCAAGATGCCGTTCATCGGCCGCGGCTGAAGCGGTCCGCTTGCGCCGCGCCTCGCCGGCCATACCCGCGGCGTCGAGGATAGCCGCCACAATCCCAGTTCGAATAGCGAAGTGGGTTCACGGCTCGGGTTCGGCGGTTGGAACGTCCGCGCCGACGAACCCGGGTCTCGATACGAAGCCACGCGTGGCCGATAGGCCCGGTTGCACCGCCGCCCCGGGAGCGAAAGCCGGATCGAGCTTCCCTACGCCAAGCCGTTGGCCGCCGGTTGGTGCATGTCCGAGAGATTGGTGAGGCAGGACGGACGCATCTGCGTCCACGGCCGCCGGCGTCGACAGCCAGCGGGGCAAAAGCGCTCATCGTCGCCTTTCCGCCGGTGATCAGGCGGCGCCTTCGCGGCATTCGGGAAACGAGCGTTCGAAAATAAGGTGCGCCGTCCCCGTCCATAGATCGGATCGCAGTTGACCGCAATCGCGATGCGGTTGCGATCACGCGCGTGAAACCGATCTATCCAAGAATAATAGACCAGATTCACGCGGTCGGAGGATCGCGCGCAGGCGGCTCCGACCGACCATTATCTGGTCTGGCGCCTTATCCGTTTGGTAGGCACTAGCGCGTATGAGGGCCGGCGCGATTCCACGTGGGTGGATGACGATCTAGTGGTGCAGGATCTGGCTCAGAAACAGCTTGGTGCGATCCAACTGAGGGTTATTGAAGAACTCTTCCGGCTCGTTCTGCTCGACCACCTGTCCGTCGTCCATGAAGATCACCCGGTGGGCGACCTGGCGGGCGAAGCCCATCTCGTGGGAGACCACGATCATCGTCATGCCGGTCTCGGCAAGGTCGACCATGACGTCGAGCACCTCCTTGA
>JASMAE010000075.1 GCA_030754475.1 Rhodospirillales bacterium | reverse complement strand
TGTTCTGCCATGACTTTTCCAAGCTCCTCTCGTTGTTCGAAGCGTACCGCCGGGGCGTGATACCGGGTCCGGCCGACGATTTCCGTGGCGCCGCCGCTCAGGTCGGCCCCGCCGCGCCGTTCGCGTACACACCGCGTTGATCGAGCGGCCAGCGGGGGCGCGCCTTGAAGTCCAGTTCGTCGGTGAGCCCGCGCTGCAACCGCTCAACGCCCGCCCAGGCGATCATCACGCCGTTGTCGGTGCAAAGCCCCGGCGGAGGCACGACCAGCCGCATCCCCCTCCGGTCCGCCAACTCGCCGAGTCGCCGGCGGACGGTTCGGTTCGCAGTCACGCCTCCGGCCGCGACCAGGGTGCGGGCGTCCGCGTGGCGTTCGCGAAACAAATCGATGGCGTTCGCGCAGCGTTCGACCAGGACGTCGCCGACCGCCGCCTGAAAGGACGCGGCGACGTCGGCCACGTCGGCATGTCCGAGGTCGGCGTCCGACAGCGCCGCCACCGCGTGTCGCACCGCCGTCTTCAGGCCGGAAAACGAGAAATCGCAGTCAGGCCTTCCCGTCATCGGACGGGGAAAGGCGAACCTGGCCGCATCGCCGTCGGGCGCGATGCGTTCGATTTCGGGACCGCCGGGAAAACCGAGCCCCAGCATCTTGGCGACCTTGTCGAAGGCCTCGCCGACGGCGTCGTCGAGGGTCGTTCCGAGCAACTGGTACGCACCCACGTCGTCCGCGATCAACAGCTGACAGTGGCCGCCGGTCGCCAGCAGCACGAGGAACGGGAAGTCGATGCTGTCGGTAAGCCGCGCCGTGAGCGCGTGCGCCTCCAGGTGGTTGACCGCGACGAAGGGCACGCCCAGCACCAGCGCGATCGCCTTCGCCGTGGTGGTGCCGACCATGACTCCGCCAATCAGGCCCGGCCCGGCGGTGGCCGCGACCGCGTCCAGGTCCTCGAAGCCGATGCCCGCCTCGTCCATCGCCCGCCGCACAAGCCCCTCGATGTGATCGAGGTGGGCACGCGCGGCGATCTCTGGCACAACGCCGCCGAACGGGCGATGCTCTTCCAACTGGGAAAGGACGACGTTCGCCAGAATCTCGCGCTTGTGCGTGACCAGCCCGATGGCGGTTTCATCGCAACTGGTCTCGATTCCCAATACGATCATCGAAGAAGCATCTTGTCCGCAGGACCAGGGTCTTTACTTTCTATACCGCTTGCGCCTTGGGCGCACGAAGATCGCGTGGTTCGATTGTTGGATCGTTATCCATACGGAAAATGCGCGACAGGGGGAGCGAGGGATGGCGACGCCGCTATTGAAGATCGGCACGCGGGGAAGCCCGCTCGCGCTCGCCCAGACCGAAGAGGCGCGGGCGCGGCTGGTCGCGCGTCACCCGGAATTGGCCGCCGAAGGCGCGATCGCGCTCGCCGTCATCCGTACCACCGGCGACAGGATCCGCGATCGACCCCTTCGGGACATCGGTGGCAAGGGCTTGTTCACCAAGGAGCTCGATGAGGCCATGGTGGAGCGCCGGATCGACATCGCTGTGAACTCGGTGAAGGACTTGCCTTCGGTGCTCGCGGACGGGATCGTGATCGCGTGTTCGCTACCGCGCGAGGACCCGCGCGACGCCTTCGTCTCGGCGAAAGCGAAGACGCTTAAGGACCTTCCGTCGGCGAGCGTGGTCGGGACCTCGTCGCCGAGGCGCCAGGCCCAGATCCTGCACCTGCGCCCCGATCTGCGGATTGTGGATCTGCGCGGCAACGTCGATACCCGGATCGCAAAGATCGCCAACGGCGACGCGGATGCCACTTATCTCGCGCTCGCGGGCTTGAAACGGCTGGGACGGGCCGACGCCGCTTCTCACATCGTCCCGTCCGACGAGATGCTGCCGGCCGCCGGCCAGGGCGCCATCGGAATCACTTGCCGTGCCGACGACGACCGACGGCTCGCTCTGCTCGGCGCCATCGACGACCGGGCGACGGCTTGCGCGATCGGCGCCGAACGCGCCTTGCTTGCAGCCCTTGGCGGTTCCTGCAACACGCCCATCGCGGCGCTGTGCACGCGAACCGAAAGCGGTCTCGGGCTCGAGGGACTCGTCGCCGAGCCCGATGGCAAGAAGCTTTGGCGGACATGGCGCGAAGGACCGTCGGACGAGGCCGAGGCCATGGGCCGCGACGCCGGCGCCGAGTTGCTCCGGCGGGCGGGTCCCGGCTTCATCGTTTCCTTGGGCTGAAGACGGGACGGGCGGGTTGCGAGTTCTCGTCACGCGGCCGGAAGACGACACGACTGCCCTCGCCCGGCTGCTCGGCGAACATGGGATCGACGCGATGATCGAGCCCCTTCTCGTGATCGAACACGCACCCCCGGCCGCGTTCGGCCTCGAAGGCGTCCAGGCTGTGCTGATGACCAGCGCCAACGGCGCGCGGGCCTTCGCCGCGAGCACCGAGCGGCGGGATCTCGCCGTGTTCGCCGTCGGCGACGCGACTGCCCGGGCCGCCGCGGAGGCCGGGTTCACGACGATCGAAAACGCGGCCGGCGACGTGGGCGCGCTCGCCGAACTGGTCAAGGAACGTCTCGATCCCGGGGCGGGCGGGCTCGTTCACGCGGCCGCCTCCGAGGTCGCGGGCGCATTGGGCGACGCCTTGCGCGCCAGCGGCTTCGCCTATCGCCGCGAGATTCTTTATCGCGCCCGCCAAACGACCGCGTTCTCGCAAGCCGCCCACCGGGCACTTCGGGATCACGCGCTCGACGGTGCGTTGTTTTTCTCTCCCCGTACGGCCCAGACCTTTGTTAGTTTGGTTCTCGACGGTCGCTTGTGCGAGTGTTGCGAGGTCATGGTGGCGTTCTGCCTGAGCGCGGCGGTGGCGGGTGAGCTTGCGGCCCTTCCGTGGCGCGCGGTTCGAATAGCCCGCCGACCCAACCAGGGTTCGCTCGTGAGCTTGGTCGAAGACATGGCCGGGAACCGCACCGGCGGTCGGTGGGACGACTCCTAAAGCGGTCGGGGCAGGACGGGATGGCCATGGACTCGGAAAAACCGGAAGCCCGTTCCGCGACGCGGCGAAATCGGCCCGCGACGCGGCGCACCGCCGCGCCCGCGGCGTCCGCCGCCACCGAGGGCTCGGTCCTGGAACCGGATGCGCGATCGCCCGCGGCCGAGACCGAAGCAAACACGGTGTCCGGGGCGCCGCCGGCGCCCGCGGCCGCGAGTGAGTCCACCGCAGATAGAGGGCCGATCGCGGCCCCGCCGGCCCCGGCACCGCGGCTCTCCCCGCGCGCTCGTCCCGTCGCCCTGGTGGCGTTTCTGCTCGCCGTCGTCGCCGCCGCCGTGATCGCGGGTGCGATCTACGCCAGCGCGCCCTTTTGGGTTCCGCACGTGACGCCGTACTTGCCCACGGCGCTGCGCGATCCGTTCCTCGATCCCCGGTTCACCACGCTCGCGGGCCGCATCCAATCGCTCGAGGAGCTGGCGCGCGCGCGTGCCGTCTACGGCAACGCAATTCAGGATCTCGAGGAGGAAAGGGCCGTATTCAGCGGAAGGCTCGAAGGCCTGCTCGCGAGGCTCGACCAGCTCGACAGCGCGCTCGGCACGGTGAGGGCCCTGGTGACCCAGGTCCAGGACGGCGCCGATCCGGACGTTACGCGGGCGTCCCTGGAGCGGCTGCGCGAAAGGCTGAATCAGCTCGAAACGATGGGCGATACGGTTTCCGAGCGCATCGCCGAAATGGCGCGGACGGCGGAGTCCGCACCGGCCGCCGGCGCGCTGGCGGCGGTCGAAGAACTCGATGCGCGAAATGAACGGCTGAGCGCCGCCGTCCGGGGCATGACCGGCCGGCTGGACCGACTGGAAACCGTCCGCGCGCCGGCCACAGACAGCGAATCCGCGGCCCGCGCCCTGATCCTCGCGGTCGGCCAGCTTCGCGAGGCGCTTCGGACATCGGGGCCGTACACGGTCGAAGTGGCGGCGGTCAAGGCGCTGGTGGGTGGTGATCGCGAAGCGCTCGGCGCCGTCGCCGTTCTCGAAGAGACGGCGGATGCAGGTATTCCGACGCTCGAGGCCTTAAGCGCCCAGTTCGACGCCGTCGCGCGCCGCGTCGTGACTGAATCCATCGATCTCGGCGGCGATGGCTGGCTGCAACGGGCGGGCAAGTGGTTCTTCTCGATCGTGTCCATTCGCCGGACCGGCGGTGGGGCGGCCGGCGCCGAGCCCGATTCGGTCGTCGCCCGCGCGGAGGCGTTGCTGGCCTCGGGCGACCTCATGGCCGCGGTCGACACCTTGGCGGCGCTTGATGGCGCGGGCGCCGCGGCCGCGGCCGAGTGGCGCGGGCGCGCGCCGGCCCGCCGGGCCGCCGCACGGGCGCGC
>JASMAE010000074.1 GCA_030754475.1 Rhodospirillales bacterium | reverse complement strand
CGGAATGCTGGTCGGCGCGGTCGCCAACATGCGGCCCGATCTGTTCCGGGCCGTCGTCGCCGAGGTCCCGTTCGTCGACGTGCTCAACACCATGTCCGACGCGGCGCTGCCGCTGACGCCGCCGGAATGGGGCGAGTGGGGCAACCCGATCACGGACGCAGACGCCTATCGCACTATCCTTTCCTATTCGCCCTACGAGAACGTCCGCGCGCAGGCCTATCCCAGCATCTTCGCGCTGGCGGGGATCTCGGATCCCCGCGTCACCTACTGGGAACCCGCGAAATGGGTGGCCAAGCTGCGCGCAACCAAGACCGACGACAACCTTGTGCTGCTTAAGACGAACATGAAGGCGGGCCACGCGGGCGCGTCGGGGCGCTTCGACAGGCTCGAAGAGGTGGCGCTGGTCTACGCGTTCCTTCTGATGGCGTTCGAGCGCACGGACGCACGCTTACCTGGAGCGGATCGCGCCTGATTGGAACCGCGATGCGGTTGCAATCAGGCGCGTGAATCCGTTCGATCTCAAAAGTGTAGACCGGATTCACGTGGTCGGCGGATCGCCGAGGTGATTCCGACCGACCACAATCCGATCTAGGCGCGTGCCCTCGGGGATCGGGAACCCGCGCAGGAACGCCGGCGTTTCCATCGCCACCCTGCCGCCGCGCTGGGCTTCGATGACGCGAAGCGCCGACGCACCTTCCGGACCTTCGCCACAGGCGACGCTCAAGCGATCGTCGAGAACCGTTCCCGGCGGCGCGTCGCCTGCGCCGGCTGCGAGCGCGGCCTTGAGCACCCGGACACGGGTTCCGGCAAACTCGAACCAGGCGCCGGGCCGGGGGTGGAAGGCGCGGACCCGGCGTTCGAGCGCGGCGCCCGGAAGGCACCAGTCGAGGCGGCCGTCGGCAGGCACGATCTTGGGCGCGTAGGTGACGCCTTGGGCCGGCTGCGGCGTCGCCGGCAAGGTTCCCTGGGCGCGCTCGGCAAGCGCTCGGACGACCAATTCAGCCCCAAGCTCGGCGAGCCTTTCAGATAGGGAGGCAGCGGTGCTGGTCTCTTCGATCGGCACGCGTTCGACCATGAGAATGGCGCCGGTATCGAGGCCCGCGTCCATCTCCATGATGGTCACCCCGGTCTCGGCGTCGCCAGCGATGATCGCATGCTGGATCGGCGCCGCGCCGCGCCAACGCGGAAGCACCGACGCGTGGACGTTGAGACATCCCCATCGCGGGCCCGCGAGAATGGGCGGCGGCAGGATCAGGCCGTAGGCCGCGACCACGGCCGCATCGGCGCGGAAGGCCGCAAACGCGGTGTGCTCGGCCTGGTCTTTCAGGCGTTCCGGCGTGCGCACCGCGGCGCCCAGCGTCTCGGCCAACGCGTGGACGGGCGAGCGGGCGAGGCGAAGCTTGCGCCCGCGCGGGGCGGGCGGGCGCGTATAGACGCAGGCGATCTCGTGGCCCGTATCGGCGAGCGCCCCGAGGATCGGCACCGAGAAGTCTGCGCTGCCCATGAAGATCAGGCGCATCGCGGGGCACCCTCCACAAGCCTGCCGCCGATTGCGTCATGGCCGGGCCTGCTCCCGGCCATCCACGTCTTTGGGGTCCCGCGCACGGTCTTGAAAAAGTGGATGCCCGCGACAAGCGCGGACATGACGGCAAGGACATGCGTCAGAGGTCCGCGCTTTAGGTCGGACAGTAGAAAAAACCCTCCCAGCATGACATTCATGGCCTCGGTTCCGACCCGCACGGCCGCGATCCAACCACGCGTGGTGCGGGGTGAGGGCGCGGCCATGGTCGTGTCAGTCGGCGGCTTCGGCGGCGAGCTTCTTGGTCTTGGTGAGCTTCCGCAAGATGACGTTACGCTTGAGCGCAGAAAGATGATCGACGAAGAGGATACCGTCGAGGTGGTCCATTTCGTGCTGGACGCAACGCGCGAGCAGGCCGACCGCCTCGATCTCGCATGCACGGTTCTCGTAATCGAAATAGGCGACGCGCACCCGGTCCGGACGGATGACGGGCGCATAGTGCTCGGGCAGGGAAAGGCATCCCTCATCGCCGTCGGTGAACTCGTCCGAAGCCCAGCGGATCTCGGGGTTCGCCAGGCGCAGCGGCTGCGACTCGTCGTCCGCGCGGGCCACGTCGAGAACGATCACGCGCGCAAGAACGCCGAGCTGGGGCGCCGCGAGACCGATGCCGTTCGAGGCGTACATGCTTTCCAGCATGTCGTCCATGAGCGCGCGAACGCGCGCGTTCACGCCTTCGACGGCCTCGCACGCCAACTTGAGGCGCTTGTCCGGGGCAATGATGATGGGTCGAACCGCCACGTCAGCTCCCGATTCCACGCGCGCCCATTTTGGCCCGTCGATCGGCGCGCGTTCACGACATATGGCCTTGGCCCGGTCGCGTCAAGCGACCGACTTCGGGGGTGCGCGGGCGTCGAAGCTGGTCTAAGCTCGCCCGGCAGCCGAATCTGAAATCATACTGAATCCATGGGCGAAACCGTCGTTATAGCCGTCGTCGCGGTGGCATTCCTGTTGGCCGCCGCGCTTTGGTTTCGCGCCGAGCGCGCGCGCGCCGAGACCGCCCGTCGCGTGGCGCGGTTTGACGACGCGGCCGAGAAGCTGCTGGCCGCCCAGTCGGAGCTCGCCGGCGGTCAGCAGATGGCGCAATCGGGGATGAACCAGCGCTTGGACGCCATCACCAAGCGCCTCGACGAGGGGCTTTCGAAGCAGACCGAGAAGACCGGCCAGACCCTTCGCCAACTGCACGAGCGGATCGCGGTCATCGACGTGGCGCAAAAGAACCTGATCGAGCTTTCGCAACAGGTGGTCGGGCTTCAGGACATCCTTTCCAACAATCAGGCCCGAGGGGCGTTTGGCGAGATTCAGCTCAACGACATCGTCACCAGCGCGCTGCCGCCGTCGGCCTATGCGTTCCAGGTGAAGCTCGGCAACGGGCGGGTGGCGGACTGCATTTTGCGCCTTCCCAACCCGCCGGGATCCATTGCCATCGACGCCAAGTTTCCGCTCGAGAGTTACCGCGCGCTCCGCGAAGCGAAGGACGAGGCCGCCATGACCCGGGCCACCCGCGCGTTCTCGGCCGATGTCTCGAAACACGTGCGCGACATTTCCGAGCGCTACATCGTTCCCGGCGAGACCGCCGAATCGGCGCTGATGTTCCTGCCGTCGGAAGCCGTTTACGCTGAGCTGCACGCGCGTTTCGCCGCCGTCGTCGAGGATTCGTACCGGCGCCGCGTCTGGATCGTCTCGCCGACCACATTGATGGCGACCCTCAATACCGTGCGCGCCGTGCTCAAGGACGCGCGGATGCGCGAGCAGGCCGGCGTCATCCAGACCGAGGTCCTGAAGATGCTGACCGACGTCGAGCGCCTCGACAAACGGGTCGAGAATTTGCAGCGCCACTTCGCCCAGGCCACCGACGACGTGCAGGAAATCCGCACGTCCACGGAAAAGGTGGCCCGGCGCGCGAACCTTATCGAAGAGTTGCTGATCGGCGAGGACGAGCCGCCTGCGGATTTGCCGCCGCCCGCCGGCCAGATCGAGTCCGCGCCCTGAGACGGGCCGCCGTTCCGACCCGGCGGCGGCGGCGCCTGGTTGTCCGGCTGTCGGGACGAAGCGCAAAGGCCGGCCTTGGCCCGCCGGTCAGCGCGTCGTTCTTGGTGATCGGTGCGCCTCGGGACCCCCCCCAGAGCCCTAGGCAACCGAATCGGGCGGACGTATAACTCGGCGCGATGCGGATCCTTTTCATCACCTCGACCCGCGTCGGCGACGCGATCCTGTCGACCGGCCTTCTCGATCACCTGATCACCAAGCATCCAGGCGCCCGAATCACGGTCGCCTGCGGACCCGCGGCCACTGGCCTGTTCGCGGCGGTTCCGAACCTCGAGCAGCTGATCGTCCTCGACAAGATGGTGCTGTCGTGCCACTGGCTGATGCTGTGGGCGAGGTGCGCCGCCAAGATATGGGATCTGGTGGTGGATTTGCGCAACGCACCCATCACGTATCTTCTTCCCGCGCGGATCCGGCGCCGCATGGGACGGGTCCGCGCGCCGGTCCACCGGGTCCGGCAGCTTGCCCGCGTCCTCGACCTTGCCGATTCACCCCCGTCGCCCAGGCTTTGGATCACAGACCGTCACCGCCGCATCGCCGAAGAGTTCATCCCGGACGGCCCGCCCGTGCTTGCGGTCGGACCGACCGCAAATTGGCGGGCGAAGACCTGGCGGGCAGAGTGCTTCGCCGAGCTCATCGAGCGCCTGAGC
>JASMAE010000073.1 GCA_030754475.1 Rhodospirillales bacterium | reverse complement strand
CTCAAGGTGGTGCGCGCGCTGGCCCACCATGTGATCGTCATGCGGGCCGGGCGCGTCGTCGAGGAAGGCCCGGCGGACGCGTTATTCACCGCGCCCAAGACGCCGTACACACGCGCCCTGATGGCGGCGGCCTTCGAGATGCGCGCGGACGAGGACGGCGCGGTCGCCACCTAGACCGTTATTCGCTTAAGCGGAATCGCACCGGCCCGTACCCCCGCCCGAACGCCCTCGGAATGGGTTGCTTGGAGCGGCCGGACGGGGGGGGGTGCGGGCCGGTGCCGATCAAGCGGATAAAGCGGCGGAGGCGGGCGGACCTCAGGTGGCGTAGGCGAGTACCAGCAAGCCCGCGCCAAGAATCAACCGGTAGACGACGAACGGGGTGAAACCGGCGCGCCGGAGCCAGGCCATCAGCGCAGTGATCGCGATCAAAGCGGCGGCGAAGGCCAGTGCCGCGGCAATGAAGGACGCGAGGGTCAGGGCGGCGGCGTCGGAGCCGACCAGCTCCGCCGATTTGAGGACGCCGGCGCCGAGGATCGCCGGGACCGCCAGCAGCATCGAAAACCGGGCCGCGTCGGGGCGTTCGATTCCGAGCATGCGCGCGGCCGACATGGTGATGCCGGACCGGCTGGTGCCGGGTACGAGTGCCAGTGTCTGGGCGAGGCCGATGACGATGGCGTCGCCGTAGGCCATATGCTCGAGGCGGCGCACCGTCATGCCGCGGCGGTCGGTGACGTAAAGCACGATTGCGAACACGAAAGTGGTCCACGCCACCACCTCGAGCGTTCTGAGCGAATCGCCAAAGATCCGGTCGACGGCGAACCCGGCCACCACAACGGGTATCGTCCCCACCACCATCAAGGCTGCAAGCCGGGTCCCGGGATCGGGGCGTCCGCGTGTGGCGCGCACCACGCCGAGAACCATCGCCCAAAGGTCACGCCGGAAATAGACGACCACGGCGCCGAGCGAGCCCACGTGCACGGCGACCTCCATGACAAGGCCATGGTCGGGCCAGTGCGCGAGTTCCTTGAGCAGGACAAGGTGGCCCCACGAACTGATCGGGAGGAACTCCACGATCCCCTGAAACAGGGAAAGGATTACAATATGTAGGAGTGTCACGTCTGATTCACCCCAAAATATTGATCCGCTTATATCATTGCGCGCCGAGGGGTCAAATAATCAATTTGTTCCAAAACGGGACTAAATCAACGTGCGAACCACAGAAGTTACAAGGCGGCGGGTGCGGAAAATAGCCTACTTCGATCCAAAGCCGAATTATAGGTAATGATTATTGACCTTGATGGTCTTGCGCGCGACGCAATGCTCATGCTTTATGTCCGGCGGATTACCTTTATATCCGGTGGTCGCGGCGCACCGGGAGGCGCGTCCGAACCTTCGGGACACGGCGAGGGGCCCCATGGCCGAACCCATGCTTCAGTTCGTCAGCCGACCCAAGCGCATGCCCGAAAAGCGCGCGGCGAATGAGCGTCGGAACGATTTTCGCGAGATTTACGGCCACCTCGATCCGGTCAAGGCCGCCGGCCAAGCGAGCCGATGTTCGCAATGCGGCATTCCCTACTGCCAGATCGACTGCCCGCTGTCCAACGACATCCCGGACTGGCTGATGCTCGCCGCCGGCGGGCGCCTGGAGGAAGCGTATCGGATTTCCGCGGCCACCAACAACATGCCCGAGATCTGCGGGCGCATCTGTCCCCACGACAAACTGTGCGAGGGCTCTTGCGTCATCGAGACGGCGGGCCACGGCACCGTCACCATCGGCGCCATCGAAAAGCACATCACCGACACCGCCTGGGAGCGGGGTTGGGTGACGCCGCCCCTGCCCCGGCGCGAGCTCGACCGATCCGTCGCCATCGTCGGCGCCGGCCCCGGAGGCTTGGCGGCGGCCGAGCAGCTTCGACGCAAGGGCTATTCGGTCCACGTCTACGACCGCTACGACCGGATCGGCGGTCTCTTGGTGTACGGCATTCCCGGCTTCAAGCTGGAAAAACATCTCGTGCAGCGCCGCGCGGACTTGCTTGATGCGGCCGGCGTCCACTTCCATCTCAACGCCGACGTCGGCGGCCAAATCGCGTTCGCCGACTTGCGCGCCCGCTTCGATGCCGTGCTCATCGCCATCGGCGCCTACCGGGCCCGCGAGATCGCCGTTCCCGGCGCCCACCTCGAAGGCGTGGTGCCGGCGCTGGAGTACCTGATCGCCAGCAACCGCAAGGATTTCGGCGACCCCGTCGCGGCCTTCGATTCAGGTGCGCTGAACGCGCACGCGCGAGACGTTGTCGTGATCGGCGGCGGCGATACCGCCATGGACTGTGTCAGGACCGCGGTCCGCCAAGGTGCACGCTCGGTCACGTGCCTGTATCGCCGCGACCGCGCCAACATGCCGGGCTCGGCGCGCGAGGTGGCGTACGCCGAGGAAGAAGGCGTCAAATTCGGCTGGCTGACCGCGCCCGAAGCGTTCCTGGGCGAGCGCGCCGTGGCAGCGGTCCGGGCCCGGGCCATGCGCCTCGGCGCGCCCGACGCCGCGCGCCGCCGCGCGCCGGTGCCGGCCGATTCGGCCCCCTTCGACATCCGCGCCAACCTTGTGATCAAGGCCCTCGGGTTCGATGTCGACGACGTGCCGACGCTGTTCGATGCGCCCGAACTCGAACTCGGCGCGGCCGGCACGCTGGCCGTCGATTGGGAGACGATGGCAACCAACTTGGAAGGCGTTTATGCCGCCGGCGATATCGTCCGCGGCGCCTCGCTGGTGGTCTGGGCGATCCGCGACGGGCGCGTCGCGGCCGAAGCCATCGACCGCCACATCCAGGCCCAGCCCGGTGCCGCGGCCGCGGCCGCCTGAGGGAGCGAAGATGGCGCGATCGCCACAACGCGGGCCGAGCGATTTCGTCGAAATCTGGCGGCGCAATTCCGAACGCCTCGCCCGCGACGGGCTTTACGATCCGGCCGAAGAGCACGACGGCTGCGGGGTCGGCCTGGTAGCCGCCGTCGACGGCAAGCCCAGGCGCGAACTCGTGCTCGCAGCCATCGACGCGCTCAAGTCCGTATGGCACCGGGGCGCGGTGGACGCCGACGGCAAGACCGGCGACGGGGCCGGGATCCATCTGCAGATCCCCCAGGACTTCTTCAAGGGCCACGTCGAGCGCACCGGCCACCAGGTGCAGCCGCGGCGGCTCGCCGTCGGCATGGTGTTCCTGCCGCGCACCGACTTCGCCGCCCAGGAGCGTTGCCGCGAGATCGTCGAGTCCGAAATCCTTCGTTGCGGCTACTACATTTACGGCTGGCGTCAGGTGCCTGCGGACGTCTCGGTGATCGGCGAGAAGGCGAACGCGACGCGCCCCGAGATCGAGCAGATCATGAT
>JASMAE010000072.1 GCA_030754475.1 Rhodospirillales bacterium | reverse complement strand
CGGGCGCCTGTTCACCATCGAACAGATGCGGGACGAGATGGGCTTCGACGCCGTATTTATCGGCACCGGTGCGGGCTCGCCCACGTTCGCCGGCCTCGAGGGCGAATCCCTCAACGGGGTGATGTCGGCAAACGAGCTCTTGACGCGTTGCAACCTGATGCAGGCGGGCGAGTTCCCGGCCTATGACACCCCATTGCACCTGGGCCGGCGCATCGCCGTGATCGGGTCGGGCAACACGGCCATGGACGCGATGCGGGTGGTCTTGAGGCTGGGGGCCGAAAAGGTCTACTGCGTGTACCGCCGGACCCGCGCCGAAAGCCCGGCGCGGCTCGAAGAGATCGAGCACGCCGAGGAAGAGGGGATCGAGTTCCATTGGCTCACCGCCCCGGTTGAGATTCTTGACGACGGCGCCGGCAACGTTCGCGCCATGCGCTGCATCCGCATGGAACTTGGCGAGCCGGACGATTCGGGCCGAAGGCGTCCGGTGCCCGTCGAGGGAAGCGAGTACGAGTTCGAGGCGGACATGGTCGTCTATGCAATCGGGACCAGCGCCAACCCGATCCTCGGCCAGACCTCGAAGCTGAAGTTGAACAAATGGGGCTACATCGAAACCGACGAGAGCCTAGCCACCTCAATCGCCGGGGTGTACGCTGGCGGCGATATCGTCACCGGCGCGGCCACGGTCATCCTGGCGATGGGTGCGGGCCGCAAGGCCGCCAACAGCATGAAGGCGTATCTCGGCTTGCGCGACAGCGAGGTCGTATACCTTGACGAGCACGCAGAAGGCGCGGCCCGGCTGTTCGGAATCGATCGGGCCGAAAAGAACTTCGCGCGCGTCCGTGTCGCGTAGCTTGACGAGGATCGGACCCTTCCATGGATTCCATCACCGTTCGTGAAGCACGACGTCCGCGAACGCGGCGGACGCGCAAGGACGCGCCGGCCGAGGCCCGGAAAGGCTTGGGGAAAGGCGGCCGCCGCCGGTCGCAGTCGGCGAAGTCGGTCGAGACGCTGAGCGAGCACGTCGTCGAAATCATCAGCGATTCGGGGGAAGGGGCGCAAAGGTGCGGCCAATCGTTCGGCGCCGTGGCCGCCCGAATGGGCAACGGCGTGTGGACCGTCGAGATCATCCCGGCCGAGATCCAACCGCCGGCGCGCAGCATCGCGGGCGCAAGCGGAAACCGCGTGCGGCTGGCGTCGGACGAGGTGACCAACGGTGGCGACGAAGCCGACCTGGTGGTGGCGTTCAACGAGCAGGTGCTGCTGGGCCGCGTCGATGCGGGCGAGCTCAAACCGGGGTGCACCATCTTGTTGGAAAGCAAGTGGCGCGCCGATCGCGACCCCGAGATCGCGGCGTCCTATGCGAACACTTATGAGCGGCTCGTGGCCGACGGCTATCAGGTGCGCGAGATCCCGATGGAGAACGAATGTGCCCGGCACCTGATCGACGCGCGGCGCGGGAAGAACATGTTCGTGCTCGGGATGCTCACCAGCATCTACAGCCTCGATCTCCAGCTTGCGCGCGACCAAGTGGCCTTCATCTTCGCGAAAAAGGGCGAATCCGTCGTCGTTTCCAACGTCCGTTTGCTCGAGGCCGGACACGAATGGGCCGAAGCGAACCTCGGCATCAAGTTCCAGATTCCCGCGACCAAGCCGCGCGAAGCCAAGATCGTGATCAACGGCAACACCGCGCTCGCGCTTGGCGTCATGGCGTCCGGGATTCGGGTCTGCTCCATGTACCCCATCACGCCGGCCACCTCGGCTTCCCATTACCTGAGCGACGTGTTCGAGAAGGTCGGCGGCGTCGTCCACCAGGCCGAGGATGAAATTGCGGCCTGCGCCTTCGCGATCGGAGCGTCGTACGCGGGAAAGTGCGCGCTGACGATCACGTCTGGTCCCGGCCTGTCGCTGAAGCAAGAAGCCATCGGACTCGCCGTCATGGCCGAGATTCCGCTGGTGGTGGTCGACGTTCAGCGCGGTGGCCCAAGCACCGGCCAACCGACCAAGGCCGAGCAAGGCGATCTCTTGGCCGCCTGTTTCGGCGGCCACGGCGACGCGCCGAAGGTGGTGATGGCGCCGGCGACGATCGAGGACTGCTTCTATTCGATGATCAGCGCGCGCAAGATCGCCGAGACGTTCAACATGGTCGTCGTCGTGCTGACCGACGCCAACCTCGCGACCGCACAGCAACCTTTCCAACGGCCCCGCTTCTCGCCCGAGTGGCTGGCGCCGCCCGTGGACCAGAGCGCGGTGCCCGAAGGTGCCAGGCCGTACGACTGGGATCACCGGACCGGGCTTGCCCGCCGGGTCGTTCCCGGACAGCCGAACGGCATGTTCACCCTGACCGGACTGGCCCACGACCGCATGAGCCACGTCGCCTACGACCCGGAAATCAATCAAGAGGGCCTTCGCCACCGCAGCCTCAAGCTGGCCGCCTTTCAGAAATCGCTGAAGCTGCCGCCCGTGTACGGCGACGAAGATGGCGAGATGCTGGTGGTGGGTTGGGGCAGCACCAAGGGTACCATCGAAGAGGCGGTCGATCGGCTGCGCCGGGACGGGCGCAGGGTCGCATCGGTGAACCTCCGGTTCCTCCAGCCCATGGCGTCCGGAATCGGGCAGATGCTCGGCCGCTTCGACAAGGTCATGACCATCGAGAGCAGTTGGTGCGACAGCCCCGACGAAGAACTCGTCGATGGCGACAACCGCCGCTTCTCTGCGCTCGCGATGCTGCTCCGGGCCAGATTCCTCGCC
>JASMAE010000071.1 GCA_030754475.1 Rhodospirillales bacterium | reverse complement strand
CGAAGTCATGAACAACGTCGGCCAGGCCGCGCAGCTTCTCGGCGGCCAGCTCCGCAACGCCGAGGTCTTGGAGAAGGCGGCGGGCGCGTGTCGCGGCGCGCTCGAGGAACGCACGCGCGAAACAATGCCGGTGGCCTGGGCGACGACCCAGAACAACCTCGGATCCGCGCTCTTCCTTCTCGGCAAGCTCAAGCGCGACATGTCCGTGGTCGAAGCGGCTGCGGCGGCGCTTCACGAAGCGCGTGCCGTCTGCGTCGCCCACGGCGCCGCAACGACGGTCGCACTCGTCGACAAGAACCTCGCCCGCGTGAATGCGTTGATCGAAGAGCTCACGCCCAAGGAACCGCCGCCCATGACGTGGGAGCCGAACGAAGTCGAGCCCACGCAAACGCCCCTGGCGCCGAGCGAAGACGAGCGACTCGGGTCCGAATCGCGACACCGGGAATAGTGGATCGTCCACGAAAGTGGACTTTGCATCAAGGGCGCGGTCAGCGCGTCAACGCCGCGCCGTTCACGTCGAGCGTCGCGCCGCTCATGTGGCGGACCCGGCCTGAGGCGAGGAATACGGCCAGCGCCGCGATCTCGTCCGCGGGTACCCAGGCGCCAAGTGGCAAATCCCGGGCCGGTTCGATGCCGGTTCGGCGGACGACGTCTTCGCCCATGGCCGTGCCCGTGAGCCCCGGCGCGATCACGTAGGCGAGCACGCCATCGGCGGCGAACCCGCGCGCGATGCTCTGGGTCAGCGATTTGATCGCCGCCTTCGAGGCCCCGTAGGCGATGGTGGCGGAATCGCCGACCCCGCCATGGGCTGCCTGGCTCGCGATGCTGACGATCACGCCGCCGCCTGTGCTGCGGAAGTGGAGCACGGCCTCGCGGCACAGATACGCCGGCGCGCATGTGTTGATTTGCAGCGTTTGCCGCCACGCCTGTCTCCAGGTCTCAAGCTCCGCGTCCACGGACGCGTAGGCGTGGATTCCGGCATTGTTGACGAGGACGTCGACGCGCCCCTTCCACGCCGTCGCCGCCCGCCACAGCCCAAAGATTTGCGCGTCGTCGAGAAAATCGGCGGCCGCGAGAAGGCAGCGCCCGTCATCGAACTCCGCCGCAAGAGCTTCCGCGTGCGTGCGATCACCGGCGCCTTCGTGGTGGATCACCACGTCCGCGCCCGCGCCCACCGCGGCGCGGACGATCGCCGCGCCGATCCCGCGCGCCCGCATTGTTCGTTCAAGCGGAACCGGCCCGCACCCCCGGTCCGGCCGCCCCAAGCATACCCCTTCGTGGACGGCCGGTCCGGCGTGCGGGCTGGCGCGATTCCACGAACGCGGACGATGCTCTATGCTGCGGGCGCGGGGCTCGACGCGAGGTGCGAGGAAAGATGTCCGAGAGCGACGCCGAAACCGGGCGTGCGGGCGGCCGCGAGGCCATGAAGGCGACGGTGCGCGCGTTGATCGAAAGGGACTGCAGCTACGACGAGACGCGCGCCATGATCGAGGAGACCTTCCCCGAGGTCTCGCCCCAGGACATGGCTTCCATCGTGAAGGAGATCGGCGACGAAATCCGGGCCAAGATCGCGTCCCAGGAGAAGGTGACCGACACGCTGCTCGACGAGATCCGTGAGACCAAGAAGCGCTCCCGGGACATGGACGAACGAATCGACGTCGCCGAGCGCCCCGACGAGGACGAGACGCAGTGACGCACGCCGCACGCAGGCGCAAACCTCTAGGATCGAAGGGAGTGCGAATTGGCTAACGAACTCGAAGGCAAGGTCGCCCTGATCACGGGCGGCGGCGGCGGCATCGGCGAGGCGGTCGCGCGCGCTTACGCGGATGCCGGGTGCAAGGTGGCGGTGGCCGACACCAACGTCGCCGGCGCAGAAAAGGTGGCGGGCGAGATCTCCGGCCTGGCGATTGCGACCGACGTCACCGACGAAGCGCAAATCGCGGCCATGTTCGACGCCTGCGCCGCGGCGTTCGGGAAGCTCGACATCCTCGTCAACAACGCCGGCATCGTGCCGCCGTGGTCGGAGACCGAGAAGATCGACGCGGCGATGTGGGACGCGGTCTTCGCCGTCAACGTGCGCGGCGTGATCTTGTGCTGCAAGCACGGGGTGCCGCTTCTCAAACGTCAAGGGGGCGTGATCGTCAACATGGCCTCGGTGGTGGGCTTGCGCGCGGACCCGCTCCAGTGCGCCTACTGCGCCAGCAAGTTCGCGGTCGTCGGCATCACCCAGTCAGTCGCCCAGGAAGTGGGCAAGTTCGGCATCCGGGTCAACGCATTGTGTCCCGGCCCGGTCGGGACCGAGGCGTTGTTGGGGCGCGTGCGCACCCGCGCCGACGCTGATGGGCGCGACTTCGACGATGCGGTCGAGACCGACCTTCGCGACACCACCGCCATGCACAAGCTCGTGGAACCGGCCGAAGTGGCCCAGGCCGCCCTGTTCCTTGCATCCGACGCGGCGTCGGCAATCACCGGCGAGACGCTCAAGATCGACGCCGGGCGGGTCTGAGGCGCGCTCGAGGCCCGGGATACGGCGCCGCCGCCTTGGCTGATCGCATCCGCGTCTCGGCGACCGGCGCCGGGGTCAACTACTACCCCGCGTTCCTCGCCCGCGCGCTTGGCTACTTCGAAGACGAGGACCTCGACGTCGTCACCGAGGCGCCCGGCCACGGGCCCTACGTTCCCCGCGCCCTGGCCGATGGCGCGGTGGACATCGGGCTTGGCGGCATCTGGCGGCCGCTCATGTACCGGGGCCGGCTTTCGACCTTCGTACCCTTCACCCAGCTCTGTCTCCGCTGTCCCAACCACGTGCTCGCGCGC
Organism: Rhodospirillales bacterium; assembly: GCA_030754475.1. Lineage (GTDB taxonomy): Bacteria > Pseudomonadota > Alphaproteobacteria > Rhodospirillales > JASLLV01 > JASLLV01. The sequence goes on along the minus strand of JASMAE010000071.1, from coordinate 624 downwards.
GAGCCCAGGACCGCCTTCGACTGGTCTGAGCTGGTCGGCCGCAAGGTCCTGGTGCCGGACGGATCGCCGACGCCCTTCATCTATCTGGTCGCGATCCTGAAGAAAAAAGGCATCGATGCGAGCGCGGTCCGCTTCATTCGCGACTTCCACGCCGCCGAGACCGAGGATCTGTACCGCGGCGGTCTCGGCGATTTCGTCGTCACCGCGTCTCCGCTTTCCGAGGTTCTGGAGGATCAGGGCCTCGGCCGCCGGGTCGCGGATCTGGGCGAGGCGGGCGGCCCGGTGCCGTGGAGCGTCTACTATTCGCTGCCCGCGTTCCTGGCGCGACCCGACAATGCGGCCGGGCGCTTCGGGCGCGCCATCCAGCGCGCGCTCGCTTGGACCGTTGCCCACGACGCCGCAGATGCGCCGGGCGTCTTCGCCCGCCAGTACCCGAATGTGCGCCCCGAGCTGGTGGTCGATGCCTGGCGGCGCTACCGCGCCGGCGGCATGTGGTCCGAGACCATCCGTCTCGACGCCGATGCCTTCGCGCGCTGGCAGGAGACCATCATCGCCAACCACTTGATCGACGCGCCCTTCGCCTATACGGACGCGTTCGATACCCGCGTCGCCGACTGGGTCGAG
>JASMAE010000070.1 GCA_030754475.1 Rhodospirillales bacterium | reverse complement strand
TTACGAGACCGTCAAATACTTCGGAAACGAGGACCACGAAGGGCGCCGCTTCGACGGAGCGCTGCGCCGCTACGAGCAGGCCGCGGTCAAGAGCAAGACCTCGCTTTCGCTCCTCAACATCGGCCAGGGCTTAATCGTATCCGCCGGCCTGACGGGCGTCATGATCATGGCGGGATACGGCGTGCGCGCCGGGAGCATGACCATCGGCGACTTCGTTCTGGTGAACTCGTACCTCATCCAAGTTTACATGCCGCTCAACTTCCTCGGCTTCGTCTACCGCGAGATCAAGCAGTCGCTCACCGACATGGAGGCGATGTTCGCGCTCGGAAACGAGGTCGCCGAAATCCGCGACCGGCCGGACGCGCCGGCGCTGGGAATCACGCGCGGCGAGATCGCCTTCGAAGACGTCACATTCGCCTACGACCCCCGGCGCCCGGTCCTGGGCGGCGTATCGTTCAGGGTTCCGGCTGGGGGAACGGTCGCGATCGTGGGCTCGAGCGGCGCCGGCAAATCGACCATATCGCGGCTCCTGTTCCGCTTCTACGACGTGGGCACGGGCCGGATCGTGATCGACGGCCAGGACATCTGCGACGTGACGCAGGCGAGTCTCCGGGCGGCAATCGGAATCGTGCCCCAGGACACGGTGCTGTTCAACGACACGGTCTATTACAACATCGCCTACGGAAACCCCCGGGCGACGCCGACGGAGGTCGAGGCCGCGGCCCGCCACGCCCGCATCCACGACTTCGTCGTCGCCCAGCCGGACGGCTACCAAACCGTCGTCGGCGAACGCGGGCTCAAGCTCTCGGGCGGCGAGAAGCAGCGCGTCGCCATCGCGCGGACGATCCTCAAAGAACCCCGAATCCTTCTGTTCGACGAGGCCACCTCGGCGCTCGATACCCGGACCGAAAAAGAGATACAGGAATCGCTCCGTGAGGTCTCGGAGGGGCGCACGACGCTGGTGATCGCGCATCGGCTGTCCACGGTCGTCGACGCCGACGAGATCGTGGTGCTGGAATCGGGGCGGATCGCCGAGCGCGGAAGCCACTTGCGGCTTCTCGCCCAGGGCGGGCGCTACGCCGAGATGTGGGCCCGTCAGCAGGAGGCCGCGCAGGCCCAGGCGACCCTTGAGCGGGCCAGCGACGAAAGCGCGGAGGCGGCGGAATAGGCCGGCTTCAGGCGCGCCGCGGCAAAATCACGTCGGCGGCCCCCGAAGCGACCCGCGCGCCCCGCTGATCGATGCCCCGAACGTCTAGGGAAACGGTTGCCAGCGCCGCGTCCGTCGCCGCTACGCTTGCGGCGAAGGTGACCGTGTCGCCGTAGATCACCGACCTTTCGATCCGCAGGCGAAACCGCTTCAGGAACCCGCGATCGCCCATCCAGTTGGTGATCAAGGGTGCCGCGGTCGAGAACCGCATGACCCCGTTGTCGAAGGGACCGGCGAGGCCGCTGTCCTGTGCGAGGTCGAACTCGAGGTGCTTCTGGGGATATTTGACCGGAACCCCGGTCAGGGGATTGGAAATGGCCAGATGCGGGGATTCGTTCAGCTCGATCCTTCCAAGCCGGCCCGGTCGCCAGCCGGGACCGGCGGCGGCGTACCAGCACACCAGATCGCCGACCGTGAAGGGGCCGCGGACGATGGGCGGAACGGCGTCGCCGACGGCGACGTCTTCGAAGTGAAGCGCACTGCCGCCGGTCCGGGTCTCGGACGCCATCGCCTCATCGAGCGCCGCGATTTCCGCGTCAGTGTAGCGTTGCACGGGTGCCGGCGCGGAAGGCTGCTCCCCGTTCGCCCCCATGATGATCAGTGTGCCCATCGCGCGGCCGACGAGCGCATCGTGCTGGTTGCGGTAGCCAACGGCGGAGATCACGAAGCCGAGCCGGCGGCCCGCCTTGTTCCGCTTCTCGTAGAAGTCCTTTTGAACGGGGTCCGCGCTTAAGTGGTCGCCGAGGCGGACGGGCGCGAACCACTCGATCTCGAGCCCACCGATGAGCGAAGAAAGCGGCGGTTCCATGCGCGCGCCGTGGAGGATCGGATAGAAGACCGATGTGAGGAAACAGGGCGGTGCGAGGATAGTTCCGTTAGAGCTTTGGTCCGCGTAATCGGTGTCCAGCCAGAGCGGATTATCGTCGTCGGTCCCGAGCGCGAAGTGGCGGATGGCGTCCGCCGTGGCCTCGGTGTTCCAGGGCTCCCATTCGCGAACCAGCTTGCCCGTCAATTCCCGGGTGCGGGCGCTGTATGCGTCGAACAGCGCGTCGGCGTCGGGCTCTGCCACCGGTTCCTCGTACCTACCGCTTCAGGCGGCCCGGGCGGCCGCGTCCCGTTCGATCCAGCCACCGCCAAGCACGCGGGTGCCGTCGTAGAAGACGCAGGCCTGGCCGGGCGCGACTCCCGCCTGGGGTTCCTCGAAGCTCACTTCTGCGCCACCTCCGCGGACGCCGCGGACCATCGCCGGGACCGCGAAGGCGGCCGAGCGGATCTTGACGGTTACATGGAGACCGGCGCGAAGCGCTTCGTTCGTGCCCAGCCAGTTCACTCCACGAAGCTTAAGGCTGCGCTCGAGGAGTGCATCGCCGCGGCCGACCACGACACGCCGGCTCTCGGCCTCGAGCCGGACCACATAGAGGGGAGCCTCGTCGGCATCGCGCCCAACGAGGCCGAGCCCGCGCCGCTGGCCGACGGTGAAATTGATAATGCCTGCGTGGCGGCCAAGGACTGTGCCTGCGAGGTCGACGATCTCGCCTTCTTGCGCGGCGTCGGGGCGCACCGCCTCGACCACGCGGGCGTAGCGGCCACCCGAGACGAAGCAGATGTCCTGACTGTCACGCTTGGCGGCGACCCCAAGCCCGAATTGCGCCGCCAACTCTCGGGTCCGGACCTTTTCCATGGAACCCAAGGGAAAGCGTAAAACCGCCATCTGCTCGCGGGTCGTGGCGAACAGGAAATAGCTCTGATCGCGCGCTGCATCGACGCCTCGGTGAAGCTCGGGTCCGTCCGGCCCGAATTCGATTCGCGCGTAATGACCGGTGACGAGCGCGTCCGCCCCAAGCTCGCGGGCCGTTTCGAGAAGGTCGCGGAACTTGATCCGCTGGTTGCACCGCACACATGGGATCGGCGTCTCCCCCCGCGCATAGGAATCAGCGAAGTCCTCGATAACGGCCGCGCGGAACCGCTCCTGGTAGTCGAGAACATAGTGGGGAATGCCAAGCGAATCGGCGACCCGGCGGGCATCATAGATGTCCTGGCCGGCGCAACAGGTGCCGGGCCGCGCGTTGGCGGCACCGGCGTCGTATAGACGCAGCGTGACGCCGACCGCCTCAAAGCCCGCTTGGGCGACCATTGCCGCGGCGGCCGATGAATCGACGCCGCCCGACATGGCAACGACAACCCGGGTGCGCGCCGGGTCCTTGTTCAATCCGAGCAGGTTCATGGCCGGCGACTATAGTCGCCGGGCGCGGAATTTCACGCGAAATCCTGGGACCCGGTCGGTGGCGCGAACGCGCCTCTTGGGGCTGCCCTCCGGCGCCCGTGGGCGTTACCATGGCACCATGTGCGGACGATTTTCCCTTACCGCAAGCTGGGACGAGATTCGACGATATTACGATCTGATCGACGCGCCCATGAACCTCGCGCCGCGCTACAACGTCGCCCCCACGCAGACCGTCCCGGTGGTTCGCCGGACGAGCGCGCGCGAGTGCGAGGCGGTCATGATGCGTTGGGGACTGATCCCGTCGTGGGCAAAGGACGCGCGCCTGGGTGCGCGCATGATCAACGCCCGCGCCGAAACGGTTGCTGAAAAGCCGGCCTTTCGCGGGGCGTTCCGAAGCCGTCGCTGCCTGGTGCCGGCGGACGGTTTCTACGAGTGGCAGGCGCGCACCAAAGGCAAGCAGCCCTACCGCATCGCGCGGCCCGATGGCGGGCTGTTCTCCTTCGCCGGCTTGTGGGAGCGTTGGGAGAAAGCCCCCGACGGCGCCCCGGTCGAATCGTTTACCTTCCTCACTACGACCGCGACCCCGGAACTGCACCCCATCCACCCGCGGATGCCGGTTATCTTGAAATCCTCGGACCATGCGGCTTGGCTCGACGGCGAAGTGGCGGGCGCGCACCCCGTCGGCGGCGGCGCGGGCGATGAAACCCTGGTCGCAATCCCCATCGGCACCCGGATCAACGATGTCCGCAACGACGACGACGCGTGCATCGAGCCCGCGGGGTAAGGGGAGGTTTCGGGCTGCATCCCGAAGTCAAGCGGCGGCCGCGTTTTAAACCGTGCCCTGGCCCTGCACCGGCCGTGGTAAGAGGGCCCTGGCTCGCCGGGGCCGCTCGAACCCGGGACGTTGTGGTGATGCGCGTGAGGTAGGCGCCATGGATCGAGAGTTCGCCCTGATCGTGAACGGCGAGACCGTGTCGGTGCGCGCACCAGCGGATACCTCCCTTCTCGTCGTCCTCAGAAACGACCTCGGGCTAACGGCCACGAAGTACGGATGCGGGATTGGCCAGTGCGGCGCGTGCACGGTCATCGTCGACAAGGCGGCCGAGCAGGCCTGCGCGATCACCATCGCCGACGTGGCCGGCAAGACTATAACGACCCTCGAAGGTTTGGGCGGCGGGCACGCGCTCGATCCCCTCCAACGCGCTTTTCTCGACCTCGACGCCGCCCAGTGCGGTTACTGCACCGCCGGCTTCATCATGCGCGCGAGAGCGTTGCTCGACACCGAGCCGAGCCCGAGCGACGATGCCGTACGCATAGCCTTGGATGGCAACTTGTGCCGTTGCGGCACGTACGGGCGCGTGCTTCGCGCCGTGCGCCTTTGTCGCGACCGCGACGGCGATGGCGCGAACGGCCGCTTGCGGCGGTCGTGGTCGGTGCGACGGCACCCGGGCGACGCCCCCGAGAATGACACGCCTTCGCCGAGTTTGGCGGCGGCGCCTTCGATCGACGCGTGGATTCGCATCGAAGCCGATGAGACCGTCACCGTGCGGTCCGGCAAGGTGGAGCTCGGCCAGGGCATCCGAACGGCGCTGGCGCAAATCGCGGCCGACGAGCTCGATATCCGCACCGACCGGGTTCGGGTTCCGTCGCCCAACACCGACAATTCGCCCGACGAGGGCTATACCGCCGGCAGCGCGTCCGTCGAGGTGAGCGGCGGCGCCGTGCGCCGGGCGGCCGCCGCGGCCCGCCACCGGCTGCTTACACGCGCAGCCGCCGATTTCGGAGTGCCGATCGAGCGCCTCTCGGTGGACGACGGAACCGTCCGCGACGCCGGCAGCAACCGTCGGACGAACTATTGGGAGCTCGCGGCCGGACGTCTCCTCGATGCCGATGTCGTCGAGGCGGGAACGCCGAAATCAGGCGCATCGTCGACGTTGACGGGCACGCCGGTGCCCCGGCTTGATTTGCCTCGGAAGGTGACGGGGGCACCGAGCTTCGTTCACGACCTTCGCATCGAAGGGATGCTTTACGGCCGCATCGTCCGACCGCCGACGCCGGGAGCGACGCTCGCTTCGGCGCCCGAAGGCGGTGCCGAGGCGAGCGCGGGCATCGTCGCGATCGTGCGGGACGGCAATTTTCTCGGGGTCGTGGCCGAACGCGAGGATCAGGCCGAAGGCGCCGCGGCGCGCCTGCGGGCGCGCGCCATCTGGAAACCCGGTCCCGATCTTCCCCACCGGGAATCGGTCGCGACGCGGATGATGGCCGACGATACGCGCGCGTCCAGCATCGTCGACGGCACGCCCGCCGGCGCGGCGACCGAGGCGCGCGCATCGCCGGCGACGGCGGCGCTCACGCTCGATGCCACCTATACCCGCCCATTCCAGATGCACGCCTCGCTCGGCCCTTCGGCCGCCGTCGCCGTCCACGAAAACGACCGCCTGACAGTATGGACGGCAAGCCAGGGAATCTTTCCTTTGCGGGCCGAATTGGCCCGGGTGCTCGGAATGGCGGAGGACGAGATCCACGTGATTCACGCCGACGGCGCCGGATGCTACGGCCACAACGGCGCCGACGACGCCGCGCTCGACGCGGCCCTGCTTGCGTGCGCAGTCCCGGGGCGCCCCGTCAAGCTACAGTGGACGCGGGCCGACGAGAATGCGTACGAGCCTTACGCCACGCCCATGGCGGTGCGCATGCGCGGCTCGCTGGACGGCGGCGGGCGGGTCGTGGACTGGAACCACGAGGTATGGACCGGTCCGCACGTCATCCGGCCGCTGCGCACCGGGAAACATGCGCGCCTGATCGCCGCGCGCGAGATCGCCCGCGAGATCCCCATAGCACCGCCTGAGGCGGCCACCGACCACCACGGCGGCGGGCAGCGCAATGCCGAACCGTTGTACCGGTTTCCTAAGACCCGAATCGCCAAGCATTTCGTCGCCGACGTGGGCCTGCCCACGTCTTCGTTTCGGGGCCTCGGCGCGTTCGCCAACGTCTTCGCCATCGAGTCCTTCATGGACGAGCTCGCGGTTGCGGCGGGTGCCGATCCGGTCGAATTTCGGCTTCGCCATCTGCAGGATTCGCGCGCCCGCGCCGTGATCGAGGTGGTGGCCGAAGCCTGCGGCTGGGGCTCGCCCGGGATCGAGGGTGTAGGCCGCGGCATCGCCTTCGCGCGCTACAAGAACGCCAAATGCTATGCGGCGGTCGTGGTCGAGACGAGGGTCGATCCGGATACCTTCGCGATCGGACTTTCACGCGCCTGGATCGCGGCCGACGCGGGCCGGATCGTAAACCCGGACGGCCTCGCCAACCAGCTCGAGGGCGGCCTCGTCTTCGCCGCCAGCCAGACCCTCAAGGAAGAAGTGGACTTCGAAAAGACCGCGATCGTGAGCCTCGATTGGGAGAGCTACCCGATCCTTAAGATGAGCGATGCGCCGGACATCGAAACCGTGCTCATCGACCGCGCGGGCGCGCCGTCACTGGGCGCCGGCGAAGCGGTCCAGGGGCCGACGCCCGCTGCCATCGCCAACGGCGTGTTCCACGCCATCGGGGTGCGATTGCGCGACATCCCTTTCACGCCCGCGCGCGTGCGCGATGCGTGCCTCGGCACCTGAGACGCACGATTAGAGCACTGTCCGTTTAGTTGGGCCGGGGTGCACGCTGGTGCGAATCCACGCAAGTGGATAACGCTTTAGTGCCCCGCGCGGATCAGAATGGTTTCGCGGAGGCCGGTGTCGAACGCTTGCCCGTTGGGGGTCAGCGCGATTCCGTAGGGAAAGAACGAGCGCGCGAGACCCTTTCGTTCGAGCGCCTTCCAGACCGATTCGTTGCGAAGTCCGGTGGCGTTTGCTGACATGACCACGGCCTCGCCCACGTGGAAATGACTCCCGTGCGCCTCGGGCAAACGGGTGATCAGGACGTCGCCCGTGTCCGCGTCCTTGGTCGAGGTCTCGGGGTGGCGCGCCAACTCCTGCAGCAAGGTCAGCGTCCGGGCCTGGAGTTTATTGAGCTTGATCAGCTTCATCTGTTCCGGCATCGAACGGGAACTCGCGTTCGCCCGCGTTCACGACGAGGCCGCGCGTCGGCCCGAGGTCGCGGCCGCGCGTTGACGCGCGACTTCTTCCGCGATTCGAGCGGCGGCGCAGTCCACTTCGGCCGCGGTCGTGAACCGCCCGAAACCGACCCGGATGCTTGCCTCCGCCCGATCGGCGGGCAGGCCGATGGCGCGCAGCACGTAACTCGGCTCCACGAACGCCGACGTACAGGCCGAGCCGGTCGATATGGCAACGTCCGGCAGCGCGCCCACGAGCGCCACCCCGTCTGCGCCCGGAAACGCCAGGTTGAGGTTCCCAGGTAGCCGGCGGGCGGGATCGCCATTGACGAGGACGTCCGGGATCCGCTCGGTGATCGCGGCGAGGAATCGGTCCCTGAGCTCGCTAATCCGCGTCGATTCCTCCTCTCTCTCGCCGGCGGCGAGCTCGAGCGCCGCACCCAACCCCACGCAAAGGGGCGTAGGCAGGGTGCCGGAGCGCAACCCCCGTTCCTGACCGCCGCCGTCGATGAGCGGGACGAGGCGCACCCGTGGTCGGCGGCGCACGTAAAGCGCGCCGATTCCCTTGGGCCCGTACACCTTGTGGCCCGAGATGCTCATGAGATCGATGCTCATCGCATTCACGTCGAGCGCGATCTTGCCGGCCGCCTGGGCGGCGTCGGTATGAAAATGGACGCCGCGCGCACGGCAAAGCGCGCCGATCCCGGCCACGGGCTGGATCACGCCGATCTCATTGTTTGCCGCCATCACCGAGACCAGGAAGGTCCTCGGGCCGATCGCCTCCGACAGCGCGTCGAGATCGACGAGGCCGCTTTCGGAAACCGGAACGTGGGTCACCTCGAATCCTTGAGCCTCGATGCGACGCGCGGCTTCGAGCACACACTTGTGCTCGGTGGCGAGCGTCACGACGTGGCTGCGGGGGTTGGGCGCGTGTTCGCGCTGGAACGCCGCGGCCCCCTTGAGGGCGAGATTGTTCGATTCGGTCGCGCCCGAGGTGAATACGATCTCACGCGAATCCGCGCCAATCGACGTCGCCACTTGCGCCCGCGCACGATTCACGGCCTCGGCCGCCTGGCGCCCGAGGGCGTGGCCGCGCGAGTGCGGGTTCCCGAACGCCTCGGTAAAGTATGGCTCCATCACGGCGAGCACACGGCGATCGGTCGGCGTCGTCGACTGATAGTCGAGATAGATCGTCGGCCTTGGCCCGTTCGCGGTCATTCGCGCAAATTCCTACTCGCCGCGCTTAGGCAGCCCGCGTTCGTTCGCGCGCGCGCGCCGCGAGGCGCTCGTATAGGGACGTCCAGGCGGCGGCGAAGCGGTCCGCGTCGTCGGCGCGGGTGGTCCATCCGAGGCTTACGCGTATCGCGCTCCGGGCATCGGATTCCGATGCTCCCATGGCGCCAAGAACGTGGCTGGGACCCACGGTGCCCGACGAGCATGCGGCGCCCGCGCTGACCGCGATTCCGGCGAGGTCGAAAGCCATCACCTGGACCTCGTTGGCGACCCCGGGCATGGCGAGGCAGCTCGTGTTAGCGAGTCTCGGTGCGCCCCGGCCGAAGATCCGAGCACCCGGAGCGGTCTTCACGACGTGGGCCTCGATTCGGTCGCGCAAAGTCTCGATCTCCGGCCAAGTCGGCCCGGAATCCTTCGCCTCGGCCGCGGCCGCGCCGAAACCCGCGATCAGGGCGACCGCTTCGGTTCCCGCGCGCAGGCCCCGCTCCTGACCTCCACCGCGCACGACGGGCAGGATCTCCGTTCCGGAACGAACGATCAACGCGCCGGTTCCTTGCGGCCCGCCCATCTTGTGGGCGGAAAGCGACAACATGTCGACGCCGAGATCGTCCATAGCGAACGCCAGTTTTCCCGCGCCCTGCACCGCGTCGCAGTGGACCAGCGCGCCGAATCGGTGCGCCGTTTCGGCCACCGCGGCGACCGGCTGAATGACGCCGGTCTCGTTGTTGGCGAGCATGACCGAGACGAGCACGGGCGGCTTGGCCTTGGCGAGAAGCGCCTCCAGCGCCGCGACTTCGACGACGCCGTCGCCATCGACGGGAATCCTGACCGCACCGTCGGCCGCGGCCAGCACCGAATCGTGCTCGACCGCCGAAACGAGGACGCGCCGGCATCCGGCGCCGAGGAGTGCGAGCGTGTTGGCTTCGGTGCCGCCGCTCGTGAATACGACGCTCTCGGCGGAAGCGCCGGCGAGAGCCGCGACCGTTTCCCGCGCATCCTCGACGAGGCGGCGCTGGGCGCGGCCGAAACCGTGGACCGACGACGGGTTTCCGGTCGCAGCAAGCGCCTCAGCGATGGCGCGTTGGGCGACGGGCCGCAACGGCGTCGTCGCATTGTGATCGAGATAAAGGGCTTGCGCCATGACCGTACGCCGGGCGGCCCTATTCGGCGACGGCAAGCGGCGCGGTATGGCGGCGGCGATGCCATTCGCCGCTGGTTCCGAGCACGCGCCGTTCGCACACGTCCGCCAGCGTGACCGAACTGAGATACAGATAGATCTGGTTGCCGAGTTCGTCCCACAAATCATGGGTCTGGCATCGCCCGACGCCGAGGTGGCAACCAAACGGCGCCCCCGGCCGGCACCGGGTCGCCTTTATGGGCTCGTCGACCGCAAGGATGACATCCGAGACCCGCGTCTTGTCCGCCCCCTGCGACAGCAGATACCCGCCGCCCGGACCGCGGACGCTCTTGACGAGCCCGTTTCTCCGCAGCTTTCCGAACAGCTGTTCGAGATAGGAGAGCGAGATCTTCTGACGCTCGGCGATATCGGCGAGACAGATGGGTCTCGCGCTCTTGTGGCTCGCGAGATCGACCATCGCCATGACGGCGTATCGACCCTTGGCACTGAGTCTCAACCTATGCTCCGATCAATCATTGCGCCGGGCGGCCGCCGTCAGCGCTTTCCCGCACGCGCCGGAACCGGGGGGTGGTCTACGTCCGAGCGCTCGCCGGGCTCTGATTCGCGCCCCGCGAGCCGCTGCTCCAGCTCCTCGACATGGTGCTGAAGCTCGGCGATCCGGCCGCGCAACTGCTCAAAAGTTCGCTCCAACGGGTCGGTGCTGCCGAACTGGGGAGTACCGTAGGCGACGAACTCGCCCTTCGTCTTCTTGTCGCGCGGCAAAATCTCCTTGGCCGGAATGCCGACCGCAGTAGCACCGGCGGTGACATCGCGCGTCACCACCGAGTTGGCACCGACCCGCGCGCCCTCGCCGATGGTGATGGGACCGAGGACCTGGGCGCCAGACCCGATGATGACCCCGTCCTTGATGGTCGGATGGCGCTTTAGATCCACCTGCGCGCCCGAATCCACGGCCGGCGCGATACCGCCCAGCGTCACGCCTTGGTAAATGGTGACGTCGTCGCCGATTTCCGATGTCTCGCCGATAACAACACCGGATCCGTGGTCGATGACCAAGCGCCGCCCGATCGTCGCACCGGGATGAATCTCAATCCCGGTCAGCAACCGGCCGATGTGGGAGACCAGCCTGCCGAACAGATGAAACCCGGCACGCCACGCTCGGTTGGCGATCCGATGATAGATGAGCACGTGAAAGCCCGGATAGCACAGGAACACTTCCAGTCGCGATCGCGCGGCCGGGTCGCGCGCCATGAACGCGCTGATATTGTCCTGTAGCCTCTTGAAAACCATGAACCCTGGTATATCTTATTGTCACTCGGTGGGAATGGTTCAGGAGCCTTCCCATTTGGGCGGCGGCGAGTTCGAGGTTTAAGCCGCACTCGCCGTGAACATTCGCACAATAGGAAATCCGACCCTCGCCATCAAGTATTTCCGGGCAATGTTACCGGATTATCAGGTAAGTTCCTGAGTCCGGCGTACGGTTATAAAGCCCGACCGCGAAGCGTTGCGAGCCACCGGCAGATATGCCCGAAGTGATCTTCAATGGACCCGATGGCCGGCTCGAAGGCCGTTATTACCACTGCAGGCAAGCCGATTCGCCGATCGCGATCCTCCTGCACCCGGACCCGCGTTACGGCGGGACGATGAACAATAAGGTCGTCTTCAGCCTGTTCCAGACTTTCGTCCACCGAAAGTTCTCGACTCTTCGTTTTAATTTTCGCGGCGTCGGCCGCTCGCAAGGCAGATTCGACCACGGCCAGGGTGAACTGAGTGACGGTGCGGCGGCCCTCGACTGGGTGCAAAGCCACAACCCCAATGCGTCCGGTTGTTGGATCGCGGGCTTTTCCTTCGGAGCGTGGATCGGCATGCAGATGATGATGCGCCGACCCGAAATCAGCGGCTTCATCTCCGTGGCGCCGCCCGCCAACATCCACGACTTTTCGTTCCTGGCGCCTTGCCCAGCCTCCGGTCTCATCGTGCACGGCGACAAGGACGAGGTCGTCCCCATCGAATCGGTCGATAAGCTGGTCGAGAAAGTGGCCAGTCAAAAGACCGTGACCATCGACTACCGGGTGATCCCGGGCGCCGACCACTTTTTCCAGAACCATATCGACAAGCTGGTTAGCCACTGCTCGGACTTCCTCGACCACGCGACGGTGAAGGTGACCTGAGGTCGCGGTTCCCGGCTCAGGGCCGGTGCAGCGTGCCTCCGGCGAGGGGACGCTCGACGCCGGTGGTCGAGGGCAAACTGATCGGCAGACCG
>JASMAE010000069.1 GCA_030754475.1 Rhodospirillales bacterium | reverse complement strand
TCGGTCATCCAGCAGCTTCGCGGCGGCATGGGCGCCTACATCGGCCTCGACGGCCAGGGCTATGACGGGGTGGACGGTCGCGATTCCACGATCGCGAACCTCAGCAACAACCCGCTCGAAGTGGTCGAACGCGAGTGCGGGGTCATCGTCCGCAATTGGGACGTGCTTCCCGATTCCGGCGGTCCCGGCCGTTGGCGGGGCGGCGTCGCCGCGGCCTGCACTATCGAGATCGTGCGCGACGGCGGCGCCATCTACGGCGTCGGTATGGAGCGCATGCGCTTCCCCGCCTGGGGATTTCGCGGCGGCAAGCCGGGGCAGTTGATGCGGGTCATCGTCAACCAAGGCCGCGACGACGAATACGAGCTCGGCAAGATCGAGGAGATTCTCGTTAACGCCGGCGACACCATCACCGTCATGCTGCCGGGCGCCGGCGGGTATGGTGATCCGTATCTGCGCGATCCCGAAGCCGTGCTCCGCGACGTGCGTTACGACTTCGTGACCGCCGACGGCGCCAGGCGCGATTACGGCGTCGTGATCGCCGATGGGGTCGTCGACGAGAAGGCGACCGCGAAGTTGCGAGGCGGGCGGATCAAGGACAACGTGCATGGCGAGTTTGATTTCGGGCCCGACCGCGAAGCCTGGGAGTCCGTGTTCGACGACGCGACCATGAACGCGCTGAACGCGCGCCTGTTCGCGCTGCCGGTCTCTGAGCGCTCGCGGGTGCGCGCGCGGATCTTCGCCGACGCGATCCCGGACTTGCCGCGGTGCGGTGACGGCCGCTCGTTGACGGACGTTATCACGGATGCGGAGGCCATACGCGTGCGGCTTCGATCTGCGATCGCCGAGGCGTTCGCGGATGTGCCCCGGCCGGGGGTGGAGACCGCAGCCCGCGCCGCTCAGTAAGCGAGCGCGGCGGCCCGGAACGCGCCAACGCGCGCGATGCGCCCGGGTCCGGTCGTCCTCGAGATTCTCTCCGACAACGCCTCGCCACGGCCGTGGAATCGGTCTTTGGCGAGCCCGGCGGCCTGATCGCGATATTGGCGCCGGGCCCGACCGGCTTCGCAACGTTATTTCCGTCGCTGCGCGAATGCCGGGCCGATTTTATGCCCCCGGCCTATCGAGCGGGCGCACGAGCAGCACCGCATCGCCGTCCCGATAGCGCAAGGCGGGATGCGAAACGATCGCTCGGCGGTCGATTTCCACATAACCGAGCCGCAGGTACAACCGCGTGGCCTGTTGGTTGCGTTCGAAACAGATCAGGCTCAGGCGCTCAAGACCCAATGCGCGCGCCCGGTCACGGGCAGCGTCGAGCAATCGGGTCCCGATCCCCAGGCCGCGGTATTGGGGGTAGAGCGCGACGCCCGAGAGGTAAAAGCTGCCAATGTCCTCGAGCTCGGCGTAGGGCGCGAGCACCGGATCTGGGGAATCGTCGCTGTCCGCCGATTGTGCCTCCATGGGAAAACCGTGCACCATGCCCAGCACATCGCCCGCGCGATCGGCCACGAGGCAGTTCTCGTACGAGAACGTCGTTCCTTCGCGCGCATACCGGCGCGCGCCGATTTCGATAGTCGACAGTCCAGGCAGATCGATACGCGACCAGATGTATTCGGCGAGTCCCTCCGACGAGATGAGAAACAACCTCGCGATGTCGGCGCAATCCTCGAGCCGGGCCGATCGAATTTGCACGTCTTCCTTCATCGTGCCCTCGCTACCATTATGAGCATAAATTTGATGGGCGATCACGCTCGCGACGTCTTGAATCCCAGGCTTCGACGGTAGAGCACTATCCGACCAGATTGAACCATTTGACCGGAACCATTTTGCGCCGCAGATAGCCGGCTGCTGGAAAACTCCTTGTGTCTGGTGATCTGATGTGATTGGCCTGCCCCCACGAACGATACCAAGCTTTGAGTTAGAACCGAGCGGGTTGGAAATGTCCGCTTGTGGCTATTAGCAGACGGATCAACGGTGTCTGTCATACGTTCGCTCGAAGGTGGTAAGCGGACGTTCTGGTCCTTGAGATCTGAAGAGAAATATTAAGCCGCAAGGATGCGGTGGACGGCCCCGACGCCGAGCCGCGTTACCTCGGCAATCTTCCGAACCGATTTCCCAGAGCCCTTGAGGGCCGTCACAGCGGCAACCTTGTCCTCGGGCACCCGCGGCCTGCCCAAGGTCTTTTCCTGCTCCCTGGCGCATTCTAGGCCCGCCCTGACTCGTTCCTGGATCATGGAACGCTCGAACTCGGCAAAGACCCACACCATCTGAAGGGACATGATCAAATTGAGGTGGCGGGCTTCGACCCTGCTAGCAGCGCCCATCTCCCATGGATCATCCGGTGGGGGGGTGTTCGATTAACGAGGATTGTTAATCGGGATCTCAACTATGATCATCGAGGACGCGCTGAATGCGGTGATGGAGTGATGCTGGCCCGCGTCCTACAACCCGTCCCCCGCCAGCCGCCGCTCGACCAGATGGGCGAAGAAGCTGGCGCCGAGGGGGAGGGCGGCGTCGTTGAAGTCGTAGGACGGGTTGTGCACCTCGCATACACCGACGCCATCCTCGCCACCGTTGCCGATGTTGATGTAACAGCCCGGCACTTCGTGCAGCATGAAGGAGAAATCCTCCGAGCCCATGGCCAGGGCCGGATCGCGGGCGACGTTTTCCGCCCCGACCATCTCGCCGCAGACGCGGGCGGCGAATTCGGCTTCCTGGATGTCGTTGACGGTCGGCACGAATATCATCCGGAAGTCGACCTCCGCCGTGGCGCCCATGGCCGCCGCGACTCCCTCGGAGATGCGAACCAGGTTGGCCTCCATGAGATCGAGGGCGGGGGTGGAAAAGGCGCGGACGGTGCCCGACAGGCGGGCTGTCGAGGGAATGACGTTGTAGGCGTCGCCAGCGACAATCTTGGTGACCGAGACGACAGCCGCCTCCAGGGGGTGGACGTTGCGCGATACGATGGATTGCAGGGCGGTGGTAACATGGGCAGCGATAAGCACTGGATCGATACCCGATTCCGGGCGCGCCCCATGGGCGCCGACGCCCTTGATATCGATATCGAAAAACCCGCCGCCAGCCGTTATCGGCCCCGCGCGCACCGCGAACTTGCCGACCGCCAAGCTGGGCCGGTTGTGTATGGCGAAGATGACATCGCAGGGGAACCTCTGGAACAGGCCATCCTTGATCATCGCCTTGGCGCCGCCGACGCCCTCCTCGGCCGGCTGGAAAATAAAATGTACCTGACCATCGAAATTTCGCGTTTCGGCCAGATAGCGCGCGGCCCCCAGCAGCATCGTCGTGTGACCGTCGTGGCCGCAGGCATGCATGGTTCCATCGTGTGTCGAGCGATGCCCGAAGTCGTTCAACTCGTGGATCGGCAGGGCATCCATGTCGGCGCGCAGGCCTACCGAGCGGGTACCGTGGCCGACACGCAGTGACCCGACGACGCCGGTCTTGCCGAGGCCCCGATGCACCTCGCATCCGAACTGCGCCAGCTTTTCCGCCACCAGGTCGGAGGTCCGCCGTTCCTCGAAGCCCAGTTCGGGATGGGCATGAATATCCCGCCGCCAGGCGGTCATCTCGTCATGGTAGCGGGAAATTTTGTCGATGATTTCCATGATATGTCTTTCAGTCCATCAAAGTTTCGGGATCCTCAAGGAATTCCTTTAGGTCCGTCAAGTACGCCGCGACGGCCTTGGCGATCCCTTCCGCGCAGCCTGGCCGCCATGCTGGCTAGCTATTCCATTTGAGCACCCTTTCCCATGTTTCCCAGGGAAGGACCACCCGCGGGCTTTGCCGGTCCCTTCGCAGAAACAGTGCCGCGTTGTCGGCCAGCCATTTCTCGAGCGTCCTGAACCCGTCGCCACCAGACCGCATTTTGACTTCGCACCGGCCGACATTTGCGATGTCCACGTCGCCACCCGACAATGGAACACGTTCAGCATGGACGCCATTCCCCGGAGCGTACTCGGGGTGGCGTCGAAAACCTTCAATGCGGGAGGCGAGGGACTTCGTCGTCACGGTGGGGGACCACGGCCATGCCCGGTTCGCAGGTCGCGCGGAGCACGACGACCTCGTAATCGCCGCCGCGTTGGCCGTGTGGTGGAGCGGACATTCGGGTCGCGGACTTCCGGTATGTGTCCCCTAGCAGACGTGGGTGGCGGCGCTGCTGTAGGTCCGCTTGTGACCCAAAGCGGACATCCGGGTGAGGCCGGCCCGGAATAACGGCCACATTTTAGACCGATGCTCGATTGTGTTAGCGTCTTCGGCAGATGGCAGGATTCATCTGGGAATTCGCGGTTAATGCGGTTTGACTTGCCATTGGGGGCGAGCCTATCGTTCCGTCCCTTTGGGCAACGTTCCCTAACACCGAGGTGGAATCCATTCCGATGGATCCGGTTCTACTGGAAATCCTGGCCAACAAGGTGACCGCGATCGCGGACGAGATGCAGATCACCATGCAGCGCACCTCGCGCTCGGTCTTCGTCAACGAGGCGTCGGACTTCGCGGTCGGATTGATCGATCTCGAAGGAGAAGTCTTCGTCTGGCCGCCGGGCTCCAAGATCACCGAGATAAACGTTCACGCGGCCCACACCATCGGCGCGGTGGCGCTCGAGCCGGACGACGTGATCGTCTCGAACGACCCTTACCTCTCGCAAGGCATGTCGACGCACTTGCCCGATCTCCACCTGATCCGGCCCTACTATCACGAGGATCGCTTGGTCGCCTACGGCTGGGGGTTCATCCACTACATGGACGTCGGCGGCCGGGTTCCCGGCAGCATGACCATCAAGAACACCGAGATCTTCCAGGAAGGCATCCGCATCCCGCCCATGAAGATCGTCAAGGGGGGCAAGTTGAACGCGGACTTCGTCAAGATATTCCAGGCCAACTGCCGGCTGCCGGACATCAACATGGCCGACATCCACTCGACGCTCGGGTGCCTGGAAGTCGGCGCCAAACGGGTCGCCGAGACCATCGCGCTCTACGGCGCCGACACGTTCATCGAATGCCAGGAAGCCTTGAAAGCGTATTCGGCGGCCAAGGTCCGGGCCGCGCTGCGGCGCCTTCCCGACGGCGTCTACGATTTCTGGGACTACCTCGACGACGACCTGGTGAGCGACATCCCGATCCGCATGCGCCTTCGGATGACGATCGCGGACGGCACGCTGCACTTCGATCTGACCGGCACCGACCCGCAGGTTCCAGCCGCCTACAACGTTCCCACGGTCGGCATACTTCACAACTGGCTCACCCGTCGGATCACCACGTTCATCCGCACCCATGACGACACGATCCCGTTGAACGCGGGACTCTACCGCGACATGACCGCGACCAACCCACCGGGAACCGTGCTGAACGCCGAATTTCCGGATCCCGTCTCCGAACGCCACGCCACTGCGACCAGCTTCAACAACGCCGTCACCGGCGCCCTTCTCAAGGCCGCGCCCGATCTGATGGCCGGCCCCACCTGCGGCACGGGCGCGATCATCGTGTATACGGAACCGGGAGCCGAGGGCGAGGCCACGAGCGTCATCATCGTCCAGTCTTTGCGCGGCGGCATGAGCGCGTACAAGGGCGGCGACGGGGTGGACGGGCGCGACGTGACCATGAACACCATGCACAACCACCCGATCGAGACGATCGAAGGGAAATGCGCGCTGCGCGTGGTCGAATACGACGTCGCGATCGATTCCGGCGGACCGGGGCGCTGGCGCGGCGGCGTCGGCCAGACCATGATCCTCGAGGTGCTTCGCGAGGGCTGCACCCTCCAGGTGCGCGGGCTCGACCGGCTGCGCTTCCCCTCGTGGGGCGTGATGGGCGGCAAACACGGTGCGCTCCCGCGGTTCGTCCTCAACCAGGGTAAGCCCGGCGAGCGGCAGTTGGGCAAGGCCGAAGAGCTGAGGGCGGCCGTCGGCGACACCATCACGGTGGTGATGGAGGGCGCGGCGGGTTATGGCGATCCGTACTTGCGCGATCCGGACGCGGTGCGGAGCGACGTCGTGCAGAGCTTCGTCAGCCGCGAAGGTGCGGCGCGCGACTACGGCGTCGTCATCACCGACGATGACAGCGTAAACGAGGACGCCACCGCGGCGGCCCGCGCCGCACGGGTCAAGAAAAATATCGGCGCCGACTTCGACTTCGGACCCGAGCGCGAGGCTTGGGAGCGGGTCTTCGACGACGCGACGATGAGCGATCTGAACCAGCGCCTCTACGCGCTGCCGAAATCGGTCCGCCACGCCACGCGCCGCCGCATCATCGAACGCGCGGCGCCGAACCTCCCCAAGGCGGGGTTGGGCTCGCTCGTGGACGCGCTAAGGGATGCGGACGCCGTCCGGGCGCGGCTCAAGGCGGCGATGGGCGATATCCTCGGCGCCGGCGCGACGCAGCCGGCCGAGCAGGCCGCACAGTAACCCACTTCTCGCGCCGCCCACGACGAAGCGGGGCGAGGCTAAACCACTTTTCCGGCGCGCGTTCGCGATCAGGGAGAAGGCCCTCGGGCCCGATCATCCCCACGTGGCGAGCAGCCTTGAGAACTACGCCACTCTCCTTCGAGGGACGGGCCGCAGGGCGGCGGCAATTGAACCCGAGGCCCGCGCCAAGTCGATCCGGGCGAAGCATGTCAAGGAAACCCCGCTGAAGTGAGGACCAACGAACGTTTGCTCTTGGCTATTAGCGGTCATCCTGGGCAGTCAGCCAATAGGTCCGCTCTCAGACGCTAAGCGGACATCGCAATCAGACCCGGGCGACAAGGGACTGCGGCCGTAACGTACCTTCCCTCCAGACGTGTCAGGTCTAACTTAAAAAGTGGTATCGTTCGTGGGGGGAGGTCAATCCCGCAACCGAGGATCCGCAATGAGAACCGATCCCGTCCTTCTGGAAATCCTTGCCAACAAGTCGGTGTCCGCGGCGGTCGAGATGGCGACGACGCTGCAGCGCACCGCCCGGACCATCTTCGTCAAGGAGGCCGCAGACTTTGCCTGCGCCCTGGTCGGCGTCGACGGCCGCGTCTTCGCCCACCCGCCGGCCATGGGCGTCGGCCTGTTCGTCGACATGGACGCGACGG
>JASMAE010000068.1 GCA_030754475.1 Rhodospirillales bacterium | reverse complement strand
ATCTTTACGGACGCGGCGATCCCGGCGCCGGTCCTGCAGCGGATTTTCGCCGCCGCCATCGACCGCACGTTCAACTGCATCACGGTCGACGGGGACACCTCGACCAGCGACACGGCGCTCATGTTCGCGACCGCCAAGGCCCGCCATGATCCGGTCCGGTCCGCAACCGATCCCATGTTGCGCGACTTCAGGACCGGTCTCGAGGCCGTGCTCGGCGATCTGGCCCACCAGGTGGTGCGCGACGGCGAAGGGGCATCGAAGTTCGTCACCGTGACCGTCAGTGGGGCGGCGTCGGCGCGCGCGGCCCGGCGCATCGGCCTCGCCATCGCCAACTCGCCGCTGGTGAAGACGGCCATCGCCGGTGAGGACGCGAACTGGGGCCGCATCGTCATGGCGGTGGGCAAGGCCGGCGAGCGGGCCGACCGCGACCGCCTTTCCATCGCCATCGGCGGCGTTGCCGTCGCCGCCGAGGGCATGGTGGTGAACGGCTACGACGAGGCGCCGGTGGCGCGGCACATGAAGGGGCGCGAAATCGACATCGCCGTCGACGTGGGCGTCGGGCGCGGCCGGGCGACCGTGTGGACCTGCGATCTGACGAGCGAGTACATAAGCATCAATGCCGATTACCGCTCCTGACACGGGCTACGTTGGCGCGCGCGGCCCACGAAAAACGGGGGCCTTGCCGATGGTCCTGGTCGCCGCGGCCGCGCTCGTGGATGGCGACGGGCGCGTGCTTTTGGCGCGCCGGCCCGAGGGCAGGCCCATGGCGGGGTTGTGGGAGTTTCCGGGCGGCAAGATCGATGCCGGCGAGACGCCCGAGGTGGCGCTGGTGCGCGAGTTGCGAGAGGAGCTCGCGATCGACGTCACTGAAAGCTGCCTCGCGCCGCTCACCTTCGCCTCGCACGCCTACGAGGACTTCCACCTGCTCATGACCCTGTTCGCATGCCGCGTGTGGGCGGGAACGCCCCGGCCGCTCGAAGGCCAAGAGATCACTTGGGCGCGGCCCAGCCGCATGGCCAAGCTCGCGATGCCGCCCGCCGACGCGCCCCTTGTCGCCCTGATCCGGGACTTGTTGTAGCCGGAACCGCCGCATGGCCACACACGCTGCCGACATCGTCACGGCCGCGGTCCTCGTTATCGGAAACGAGGTGCTGTCGGGGCGCACCCAGGACGCCAACCTTCAGTACTTGGCCGCCGGCTTGGGCGAGCTCGGGATCCGCCTTCTCGAGGCGCGCGTCATCGCCGACGACGAGGACGTCATCGCCCGGGCCGTGAACGAGTGCCGGGCGCGTTACGACTACGTCTTCACCACCGGCGGCATCGGCCCGACCCACGACGACATCACCAGCGCAGCGGTGGCCCGGGCGTTCGGCGTCGCACTCGTGCGCAACCCGCAAGTGGTCGCCTTGCTCAATGACCACTACGCACCGGACACGGTCAACGAAGCGCGCCTCAAGATGGCGGAGATGCCGGAGGGCGCGCGCCTGGTCGAGAATTCGGTCAGCCGCGTGCCGGGCTTCCAGATAGAGAACGTGTTCGTGCTCGCAGGGGTTCCGTCGATCATGCGGGCCATGTTCGACGGGCTCAAGCATCGCCTCGAAGGGGGCCTGCCGATGCTGTCCGAGACCCTTGTCGCGCGTTTGCCCGAAGGGGTAATCGCCGAAGGGCTGGCGGCGGCGCAGGCGCGCCACCCCGACGTCGAGATCGGGAGCTACCCGTTCTACCGCGAAGGCAGATCGGGGGTGAGCTTGGTCGTCCGCAGCCCCGACGCGGCGTCCATCTCCGCCGCCATCGCCGACGTCGGCGCGGAGATCCGCCGGCTCGGCGCCGAGGCCATCGACGAAGAAGGCGATTCCTGAACGGGCCGGGTCCCGGCGGAGGGTTCGCGAGGCGCCGCCGCGCCTCCCTCACGGCCGTCGGCAGGCGCGTTTACGCCCCCAGGGCCTCGGGGTTCAGCACGTATTCGGCTTTCGGGCTCTCGCCGCGGGCGACGGCGAGGATGCAATCGATGCACACGTCGGCCGTCATCTCGGCGGACTCCCGGGTCTGGGTCGCCGAGTGCGGCGCGAGAAGCACGTTGTCGAGGGCCGTGAGCGGCGAGTCGATAAGGGGTTCGCGGCGGAACACCTCGAGGCCCGCGCCCGCGATCCGGCGTTCGCGGAGCACCTCGGCGAGCGCTTCCTCGTCGATCAAGCCGCCGCGCGAGGTGTTGATCAGATACGCGCTCGGCTTCATGAGCGCGAGGCGCTCACGCGACAAAAGGCCCTCGGTCGCGGGCGCCAGCGGCGCGTTCACCGAGACGAAGTCCGATTCCCGCAAAAGGGTCTCCAGCGACACCAGCTCGATCCCGAATTCCTTGACGAACGCGGCGTCGGGCTTGGTCTCGCAGGCGAGCACGCGCATCTCGAAGCCGGCGCACCGCCGCGCCAGGGCCTGGCCGATGCGCCCGAGGCCGATGATCCCCGTGGTCGCCTGCCAAAGCGTGGCGTGGAGGCGCTGCTCCCAGCGTCCCGCCTTCATGGCGACGTCCTCGTCGAAGAGGTTGTTGGCGAGCGCCGCCATGAACCCGAACGCGCGGTCGGCCACCGCATCGTGGTTGGTGCCGAAGGCCCCGGTCACCACGATGCCGCGCGCACTCGCGGCCGCAAGATCGACGCGGTCGTAGCCGACCCCGAACCGCGCGATTGCGCGCAGCGAATCGGCTGCCGCGAGCACTGCTTCCGAGTAGGGCTCGCCACCGGCAATGGTGGCGAACGTGCCGGGGATGACGGCGATCATGGCTTCGTCGGTGCGCAGCCCGTCCTGGGGGGTGATGACGGCCTCCATCCCGGCGTCCTCGAGACGGCGGACGAAGCGCGCGTCCAGCCACTCGAAGTGGTTGACCGCGATCAGGACCTTGGGCCGCCCGGCCATGGGTTTCCGCCCGTTCGGTGCGCGCATTGACGGGCTCCCTTAGCACGGGGCGCGCGGGCGAACCAGCCTGGGCGGAGCACAGGCGCGCGCTTGCGCCCCCCAAGGCCGCCGCGATAGGCTTTCGGCCGAGCGCCCGCTTGGTGGAATTGGCAGACACAAGGGACTTAAAATCCCTTTCCCTTCGGGGAGTCCGGGTTCGAGTCCCGGAGCGGGCACCAAAGTTTCCAATGCGTTCGATGGCGATGGCTGCGGCTGTCAACATCATCAATTGGGCCGGTTGGTGTAATTCCTGTGTCAACGCGTCAGGATCGTTGCAGCTTGGTGAGGTCGGCGGATTCACGGGATGTTCGTGCCTGTCCCATCCGGTCCATTGCCTCATCAACCCGGTTGTTTTGATGGTGCAGCTAGCTGAAGCGCCTGTGTGCTCTTGGGGCCGGAGAACGCCGGTAGGGTTATTGGGTCGGGGGCCGCGCCTGGGAACCGGGTGATCGCTGTGCGGCGTGCGCCGGGGTATGATCGCATAGCGCGATAAGCTCACGGGGCCGGTTTTCATCGCCAATCTGCCCGATCAAGAGCGGACCACAGCCTATCGTGACGGCTCAGGGCCGAATTCTCGGTCGGATACCCTTTGTGCCTACCATTGTTGGCGATAGGGAGGTGCCATCCGGGGAATCCCGGTTTGAACCCCTTTTCGGAGTGGAGAGAAAAGATGAAAGAGCTTACCGGTGTTTGT
>JASMAE010000067.1 GCA_030754475.1 Rhodospirillales bacterium | reverse complement strand
TCGGGGACCGGCTGGCCGAGCTTCTTGAAGAATGGCGCGAGAAAGCCGCCGACACAGGCGTCCACGTGCAGCCAAAGGTTTCGGGCGCGGGCCAGCGCATCGAGCTCGATCACGGGGTCGAATACGCCGTGGCACCAGGTCGGCGCCGAGGCGACGATCATGATTGTGTTTTCCGTGACCGCTTGCGCCATGGCGGCGACGTCGGCGCGCAAATCGTCGGCGAGCGGGACCCGCACCTCGTTCAGCCCCAGGTATCGGGCGGCCTTGGGGAAGGACGGATAAGCCGAGCGCGCGACCAGGATTTCCGGGACGCCTGCGACCGGCCGGTTGGCCGCCGCCCAGTCGCGGGCCGCTTTGACCGCCATGAAACAGCTCTCGGTCCCGGCCGGCGTCACGGTGCCGACCACGTCTGCGCCGCCGCGCATCAAGTCCGCAGCCGCGCGCACAAGCTCGTCTTCGAACCTCGCCAGGCTCGGATAGGCGCCCTGGGCGACGCCGTTCGTCGAGAAGTATTTGAGATAAGCCTTCTTCCCCACCTCGATCAGCGCGTCGTCGGGGTGGACGACGAAGGCGAGGCCCTTGTCGTGGTCGATGTCGCTCCCTGACGCCGCCTCGAGTTCGGCCTCCACGCGTACCCAATCCAGGCCGTCCTTGGCCAACAGCTCGTCCGTCATCCGTTCCCTCCCGATTTTCGCCGAGGTCTCGCGCTCGATCCTCAGGGGATGATACGCCGTTTGCGCAACTCGTCGAACCGGCGGATGAACATCGCTTCGGTATCGACGAACTTATCGAACCCGAACGCGCGGCACTTGGCGGTGTCGCTGATCACGTCCCAACTCTGGGCGAAAAGCGTGTCCGCGAAAGCCCAGTCCACCAGATCGCCCAGCGGGCGGCGCCCAAGGCCATGGCGTTCGACGAGCGAGTCCCAAAGGGGGCCCATGTGGGCCATGTGCGCGGCAAGCTCGATGGCGCGCGCCTCACCCGCCTCCATCTGAAAGTACTCGGCGACGCGCGGCCACAAGCGTTGCCAGCGGAAGACGTCACCGTTGGTGATGTTGAACGCCTGATTCGCGCAACCACCGTCGGTTCCGGACCAGACCGCGGCTTGGCTGAGAAGGGTCGCGTCCGTCGCCTCCGTGATCGCGGCGAAGGCGCCCCGTTTGCCTGGGAATCGAAGCGGGAGTTCAAGCGCCTTCGACAGTGTCGCGTAGACGGCGATTGCAAGCGCTGCGCCTCCGCGGCGCCCGGACGCCAAGTCTGAGACCGCGTGCGGGCGCAACAACGTCCACGACCACCGTTTTCCGGCTTGGCGGTCTCGCAGCCGGTCCTCCTGGCCGAAGAAATGGTTGGGAGGCATGTGCCGGGCGTCGGTCTCCTTCGCCGGCGTCTTGTAGGGGCCGAGATGGCCTCCGTAGACGGATGATCCCTGCATCAAGGTGATGCGCGCGAGCTTGGGCGCCGCCTCGATAGCATGAAGCGCGTTTTCGAACATGGCTTCGTTGCGCCTGGCCCGATCCGCGTGTGTGTCGCCGCCCGTATCCTCGGCGGCGTAGATCGCGTGGGTCACGTCCTCGAACCCATTAAGCCGCTCGGCGCAGGCGCGCGCATCCGATAGATCGAAGCCGATGAACCGGGCACGGGTACGAAACTCGGGCGCCCGGCGGGCGACGGCAATCACGTCCCAGTCGTTGCGGCCGTCCAGGAATCGGACCAGATTACCGCCGACGGTCCCCGTTCCGCCCAGCACCAACGCAACCTTTCGAATGCTCATCGCCATCGCCCGCGTGCGCTTGGTTCGCGTGTGTTTGCCCAACGATACACGCATCGCGGCGGTGATGCGCGGACCGCGCACGATTGCCGTCGGCGCACGCGCCTGACATGATCGCGCTCTTTGACCAGACGCACCGGAGAATGCACGTGATCGACGCGGCCATCGTCGGATTGGGGCGCTGGGGCCGGCGCATCGTCGAATCGGTTCAGGGCCAGAGCGAGGCCATCC
The DNA here is from genome assembly GCA_030754475.1 of Rhodospirillales bacterium. Lineage (GTDB taxonomy): Bacteria > Pseudomonadota > Alphaproteobacteria > Rhodospirillales > JASLLV01 > JASLLV01. Next base: position 11 of record JASMAE010000067.1, on the reverse strand, counting down.
GGTTTGTGGCC
>JASMAE010000066.1 GCA_030754475.1 Rhodospirillales bacterium | reverse complement strand
CCGCCTTCTCGAGTGCCGCGGTGCCCATCCCCAATCTCCGTTACATCTGCGATTTATACGTGCCGGACACGAAATACCGGGTGACGTAGATCCCCGGCGTGATGACGCATTCGGGGTCGAGACCGCCGACCGGCACGTCCTCGATCGCCTCGACGATCACCGTGTCGGCGGCGGTCGCCATCACCGGATTGAAGTTGCGCGCCGCCATCCGGTACGTGAGGTTGCCGCGGCCGTCCACCTGTTTCGCGCGCACCAGCGCGAAGTCGGCCCGGAGCGCCAACTCGAGCAGGTACTCGCGGCCGTCGAGCTCGATAACCTGCTTTCCCTTGGCCAGCTCGGTCCCCACCGCGGTCGGGGTGAGAAATCCGGCGATCCCGGCGCCGCCGCAGCGGATCCGTTCGGCCAACGAGCCCTGCGGCACCACCTCGAGGTCGACCTTGTGGGCGTTGTAGAGGTCGCGGAAAACGTTCGATTCGGTCGCCAGCGGGAAGCTGCACATCATCTTTTTCACGCAACCGGCCTTGAGCAGGCGCGCGATCCCGGTCTCGCGCGTGCCCGTGTTGTTGCTGATGACGGTCAGATCCTTGACGCCCTTATCGCAGACCGCGTCGATGAGCACTTCCGGCACGCCGCCGCGCCCGAAGCCGCCGATCATCACGAACGCACCGTCGAAGATATCGGCAACCGCCTCTTCCGCGCTTTCCACCCGTTTGTTTTTCATCGCCTTGAACCGTGATTTTATTCGAACCGCGCGCGAACCGGCGTCGAAACCTAGGCCTAAATCACACCCGAAGCAACCGGAGAGGCGCGCTTTTGCGGCGCGGCGCGGCGCCGGCGGCGAGGCGCGTTTGACATCCCGAAGCGCCTTGCGCTAAACCGCGTCGAGAGGAGAACGCTGGCGCCCCTGCCGGCGGCCGTTCCTCCACCACCGCGTTCATCTTCTTCGTTCCGAGGAGCATGCGCGTCCGCTGGCGGACCCGCATCCCGTTTCCAGGAGGCCCAAGCCCGTGAGCGCCGAACTTCCCGAAAGCATGAAGGTAGTCGAGATCACCGCAGACGGCGGACCCGAGGTCTTGAAGGCGGGACGCCGGCCGCTCCCCGTTCCGGGTGACGGCGAGGTCCTGATACGGGTGGCGGCCGCCGGCGTCAACGGCCCCGATCTCATGCAGCGCCGCGGCCTGTATCCGCCCCCCAAAGGGGCTTCCGATCTGCTCGGCCTCGAGGTCGCGGGAGACGTCGTCGCACTTGGCGCGAGCGCGAAAAGGTGGAGCGTGGGCGATCGGGTCACGGCGCTCACCAACGGCGGTGGTTACGCCGAATATTGCCCCGCCGCGGCCGACCAATGCCTCTCCGTTCCCTCGGGACTCAGCCTGACCGAGGCCGCGGGCCTGCCCGAGACCGTCTTCACCGTTTGGAGCAACGTCTTCATGGGGGCCCAGCTTGCAGAGGGCGAGAGCTTTCTCGTCCACGGCGGGGCTGGCGGGATCGGAACCACCGCCATCCAGCTCGCCAAGGCTTTCGGCGCGAAGGTTTTCACGACCGACAGCCCGGACGCGCGCTGCGCCGTTTGCCGCGAGCTGGGCGCCGACCGGGTGATCAATTACGAGACCGAAGACTTTGTCGAGGTGGTCAAGGGCGAGACCCCGAACCGCGGCGCCGATGTGATTCTCGACATCGTCGGCGGCGATTACATCCAGCGCAACATCAAGGCGCTGGCGACCGACGGGCGGATGATCCATCTGGCCTTCGCCAAGGGCGCGGCCACCGAAGTTAACCTGATGCCGGTGATGCTGAAGCGGTTGACGCTGACCGGCTCGACGCTCCGCTCGCGCTCGCCCGCCTTCAAGGCCGAGGTCGCGCGCCAGCTCGAACACAAGGTCTGGCCGTTGGTCGAAGAGGGGCGGATCCGGCCGGCGATCCACACCACCGTGCCCCTCGAAAGCGCGGCCGAGGCGCACCGGATGATGGAAAGCGCCACCCACGTCGGCAAGATCATGCTCGAGCCCTGAAGCCCGGCCACACGAGCCAAGACGCCGTGCGGGCGCGGATGCCCCGGCAAACGGGGCGCCACGCCCGGCCCCCCCCAAGACGCAGCAAGACGGAGACCGAAGCCATGAACGAGACGCTTGAGATCGACCCCGCGATCGACGCTGAGATCGACGCCTGGGTGGAGCGGACCCGGGAGCTGACGGGCAAGGAGGTCCGCGAGCGCGAGACCTGGAACCACGACGTCACCGCCGATTCCATCCGCCACTTCGCCTATGGCACGGATGACGACAATCCGCTTTGGACCGATCCCGAACATGCTGCGCGTTCGCGGCACGGCCGCCTGGTCGCGCCGCCCGCCTATCTCGTCTCGGTGCTGTATCCCATGCTCCACGGGGCACCGATGAAGGCGCCGCTGGCCTCGCTGATCGGCGGGGTAAAGTACGAATGGCGTCGCCCCATCCTCGCCGGCGATCGCTTGCGCGCGGTCTCCAAGCAGGGGGACCACTTCGAGAAGCGCAACAAGCAGGGCCGGCGGCTGAACTTCGTGATCTCCGAAATCACCTATCTCGACGCCACCGACCAGGTGGTCGGCGTTGCCGCGGGCACAATGATCATGGCGACCCAGGTGGGCCACGCGGTCATGTTCGAACGCACCCCCCACCGGTGCACGGACGCCGAGCTGGCCGAGATCGAGCGCGCTTTCCGGGCCGAGACGAGGCGCGGCGCGGACACGCTCTTCTTCGAGGACGTCACCATCGGCGATACGCTTGCCCCGATCGTCCGTGGTCCGCTGACCATCGGCGACATGGTGGCCTGGAATGCGGGTATCGGCCCTTCGTACAAGGCGGGCCGCTGGGGGTTCCTCGACTTGCAGAAGGCGCCGCACGCGGCGTCCCTCATTCCGCCCCTCAACTTTCCGGTCAAGTACTCTCAGCAGCACGAGGATTCGAATATCGCCGCCGGCCGCGGCATGCCGGCGCCCTTCGACAACGGAGTCATGCGCTTCGCCTGGGTAGCGCCTCTGGTGACCAACTGGATGGGTGACGACGGAACGCTCTCGAACCTCGAGATCCAGGTACGCGCGCCCGGGCTCTACGGGGACATCGTCACCTACGCCGCGACGGTGGCGGGAAAGGACGAGGAACGCGGCGTCGTTTCGCTCGACATCACCGGGACCAACCAGGAAGGCGGCGTTCCGACCGTCGGCAAGGCCGAGGTCGAACTGCCGCGACGCTAGAGCGTTATCCGCTCACCTGGAATCGCACCGGCCCGCACCGCCTTCCGGCCGCCCATGGAATAGTGTGCTTGGGGCGGCCGGGCGGCAGTGCGGACCGGAGCCAAGATAGGCGGAAAAAGCGCCGGGAGATCCCGCCCTACTGGGCCGCCGCGCGCCCCGCCGAATCGAGCATGGCGTCGGCGTGATCGAGCGCCTTGTCGATGACCGCGAGCCCGTCGCGAAGCTGCTCCTCGGTGATGCACAAGGGCGGCGCGATCGAGAGCAGGTTCGGCCGGTTCAGCGTATAGACGCCGCCCTCGGCCAAAGTTTTCTTGATCGCGGCCATGCCGCCCTTGGTCGAGTAGGGCTCTTCCTTGATGGGCATCAGACGCTCGCGGGTTTCGCGGTTCTTGACCAGCTCGATGGCGCCGAACAGGCCCTTCGCGCGCACGTCGCCCACCGACGGGTGCTTCGCCTTGATCTCACCCAACACCTGGACCAGCACTTCGCCCAACTTGGCCGAGTTCTCGATCAGGCCCTCCTCGCGGTAGACCTCGATCGCCGCGATCCCCGCCGCGCACGCCAGCGCGTGGCCCGAATATGTTGACCCCGACCACAGCGTGTTTTCATCCATGTAATCGGCGATCTTCTTCGAGACCACCACCGCGCCCAAGGGCACCATCGAGTTGGTGAGCCCCTTGGCGGTGGTCAGGATGTCGGGGACCACGTCCCAGTGGTCCATGGCGAACCATTTTCCCGTGCGACCCCAGCCCGTCATGACTTCGTCGGCGATCAAGAGGATCCCGTACTTGTCGCAAAGCGCCCTCAGCATCGGCATGGTGTCGTCGGGCGGCAGATAGACGCCCTGGGCGACGCCGGCGATGGATTCGACGACGATCGCTGCGATGAAGTCGGGGTTCTCGAACTCGATCATCTCTTCGAGCGAACTCATGCACTCGCGCTTGCAGGTCTCGGGCTCCTGGCCGAAGGTGCACCGATAGCAGTAGGGCTGGAACGAGTGCAGCGCGCCCACCATGCCGGGCTCGTTGTAGGCGCGGCGCCAGTCGCCGGTCAGGCTGATGGCGCCGTGCGAGGCCCCGTGATAGGCGCGGTAGCGCGCGATCACCTTGGGCCGGCCGGTGGCCATCTTGGCGATCTTGACGGCATAATCGTTGGATTCGGCACCGCCGCACGTGAAGTAGGTCTTGCACAGATCGCCCGGCGTGACCTCGGCGACCATGCGCGCGAGCTGGCCGCGCACGTCGGTCGCGAAGCTGGGCGCGGCATAGCAGAGCTTTTCCGCCTGGTCCTGGATCGCCTTGATGATCTTGGGGTGCTGGTGGCCCGCGTTGACGCACACGAGCTGGCTCGCGAAGTCGATGTAGCGCTTGCCGTCCGCATCCCAGAAAAAGACCCCTTCCGCGCGCGTTACCGGGATCGCGCTCAATCCCCCCTGCTGCGACCAGGGAAAGAGGACGTGCTTCAGGTTCTCGGCCGAGATGTCGTTCGCGCCGGCTTGTTGACTCTTCGTGTTCATTTTTCGATGACCTATTCTCGAGGGTTACGCGGTCGTTTGCGACCGTTGGGGCGGGGACATCCCACGCCCTTGCATCGGCGCGCCAAGCCTATTCGGCGGTGTCCGCGCGCCGGACGTCGAATCCGAGCCGCGCCATACCTTCGCTGAGCTCGGTCAGATCGGGCTCGCCCAACGGCCGCAAAGGCATGCGCGGGTAACCGCCGGGAAGGCCCAACATGTTCATGCCCGCCTTGACCGAAGGATACAGGTTGCGGCCATTGGCGAGGTACAGGTCCCAAAGCTCGACGGCTTTCTTCTCGAGCCGGAGCCCCAGCTCCAGATCTCCGTCGCGGCAAGCTTCAAAATAGACGACGCTGTCGCGTCCCAAGACGTTGGGCGCGCCGCTGACGGCGCCCACCGCGCCATGCTGGATCGCGGCGACGCCGTAAAGGCTGAGCTGGCCGGTAAAGACGAGGAGGCTCTCGCCCGCAAGCTGCATCGTCTTGTAGAACTTGCCGAAGTCGGTCGTGCTCTCCTTGATCGCGACCACGTTTTCGATGTCCGCGAGCCGCGCAATCAAATCGGGGGTCAGCTCGTTCACGTTGTAGCCGGGGACATTGTACAACATTATCGGAAATTCGAGGGCGTCCGAGACCATGCGGTAGTGACAGATGATGTCTTCCGGCGAATGGAGCTTCGGGAAGAACGGCGGCATGATCATGACGCCGTCGCAGCCCACCTCCTTGGCGTAGGCATTCATCGCAATCACGTCGGGGGCCGGAACCGCGCTGGTTCCGGCGATGACCCGGATGCGCCCGTTCGCGGTCTCGACCGCCAGCTTGAACAGCCGCTTGCGTTCGCCGAGCGTGAGCGACCAGGCCTCGCCCGTACACCCCGTGGGCACCACCCCGGTGCAGCCGTAGTCGATGCAGTGCTCGATGTTGCGGCAGTACGCCGCCTCGTCGATCGCACCCGATGCGTCGAAGGGTGTCACGATCGCCGGCATGACGCCGTGCCAATCCACCGAGGTCCTGTCCATGACTCAGTTTCCTACCGATTTTCCGTTAGGCGCCGGCGGCGTTCCGCGGATGTCGCGGGCACGAGTATGCGCCGATTGCTCAGCGAAGACAACGCCGCAAGCCGTTATTCGACACCGATTCCCCGCCATTTCGCGCAGCCGCTTCAGCTTTCGAGAAGCGCCACCACCTGGCCTTCCTGGACCGCGTCCTCCTCACGGACGAGAATCTCCTTAACGGTGCCCGCCTCGGGCGCCAGCACCGGGATCTCCATCTTCATGGATTCGAGAATCATGACCGCATCGTCCGCCTCGAGGCGATCGCCGATGCCGACCTCGATCTTCCATACTTTCCCCGTTATCTCGCTTTCGACTTTGATCTCAGCCACGCTCCACTCTCCAACAGAGGCCAGGACGCCGCCTCATGGCGGGCCCGCAAGGATATCGTGCGCGAGCCCGGTGTGCACGTCGCCGGCGACGAAGGGCGGATGGCGCAACGCCCGCAACAGAAACGGGATGTTGGTCTTGACGCCTTCGACCGCGAACCCGTCGAGCGCGCGGCGCAACGATCCGATGGCCTCGGTCCGGTCGCGCCCGTGGGCGACGACCTTCGCCAGCAAGGGGTCATAGAACGGGGTGACGGCGGCGCCCTCGCGGGTTCCGGTCTCGACCCGGACGCCGTCGCCCTTGGGCGGGCGGAAGGTTCTGAGCGTGCCAGGCGAGGGCAGGAAGCGGACCGGGTCCTCGGCGTAGACGCGGGCCTCGATCGCGTGGCCCTGAAGCGGAACCGGATCAGGCAGTATCTCTGCCATCCGGGCGCCCGCCGCCGCGAGAATCTGCGCCCGCACCAGATCGACGCCGCTGACTGCTTCGGTGACCGCGTGCTCGACCTGCAGCCGCGTGTTCATCTCGAGGAACCGCACGCCGGATTCTGCGTCGTGGAGCGTTTCGACGGTGCCGATGTTGTCGTAGCCGAGCCTGGCCAGCGCCCCCGACATGCGCGCCGCGGTCGCGTCCAGAAACGCGCGATCGAGACCCGGTGCCGGCGCCTCCTCGATCAACTTCTGGTGGCGGCGTTGGATCGAGCAGTCGCGCTCGTACAGATGGCGGACGTCGCCGGACGCGTCGCCCAGGACCTGAAACTCCACGTGCCGGGGCCGTTCGACGAGGCGTTCGAGATAGAGTTCCGAATCACCGAAAGTGCGCGCGGCCAGGGCCCGGGCGCGGTCCAGGTTGCGCGCCAGCGCGATCTCGTCGTCGGCCCGCGTCATCCCGATTCCGCCACCGCCGCGCACGGCCTTGATCAGCACCGGAAAGCCGATCCGCCGCGCCTCGGCGATCGCGGCCTCGATCCCCTCGCCGAGCACGCCCGAGGCCACAGACACCGGAAGCCCCAACGATTCCATGAGCCGACGCGCGTTCGTCTTGTGCCCCATGGCTTCGATCCAGCGCGCTGCCGGGCCGATGAACCGGCACCCGGCGCGCTCGATGCGCGCGGCGAAGTCCGGATTCTCGGCGAAGAACCCGTAACCCGGGTGGAGCGCGTCCGCGCCGCTCGCTTCGAGCGCGCCGAGGACGCGTTCGGCGTTCAGATAGCTGTCCAGCACCGGCGCCGGGCCCAGCGCGATCGCTTCATCGGCCTCGGCGACATAGGGCGCTTGCGCGTCGGCCTCGGAATAGACCGCGACCGAGGCAATCCCCATCTCGCGCAAACACCGAATCACGCGCGCCGCAATGGCGCCCCGGTTCGCGACGAGGACCTTTTTGAACATGCGACGGGTCCGATGTGAAAGCGGCACGCCCGCATCGCCCAAGCGGCCGCTTTCGGAGGAGCGTCGGCAAGCTATCCGGCGGCTTCCTTACGAGTCAAGGAAGCGCGCGCTTCCCAGGCGATTCCGGTGCCGCCGCGTGCACGGCCGAGGCCCTGGCACGGCTCGGGCAAATTGCGTAAGCTCACGCTCGCTTTCCGCTTTGCCCGCCGGTCCCTGGCGAACAATGACGAACAACGAGAACGGACGCCCATGAGCTGGGAAAAGGAAATCGACGAGCTGCGCTTGAGGCGCCGTCTGGCCCGCAAGCTTGGCGGCGAGGAAGCGATCGAGCGCCAGCACAGCTTCGGCAAGCTGACGGCGCGCGAACGCATCGACAAGCTCTTGGACGAGGCCTCGTTCCACGAGATGGGAACGCTCACCGGCAAGGCCGAATACGACGCCGACGGTGCGTTTTGCGACATAACGCCCGCCAACGCCATCATGGGCCAGGGCCGCATCGACGGGCACCGTGTGGTGGTCTCGGCCGACGACTTCACGATCCGCGGCGGCTCGTCGGAATCCACCATCTCGGACAAGTGGGTCTTTGCCGAACGCCTCGCCTTCGAGATGCGGATGCCGCTGATCCGCCTGGTGGATTCCGCCGGCGGCAGCGTCCGGCTTCTCGAGCAACAGGGCCAGACCAAGATCCCGGGCTACCCCGCGTGGCCGCTGACGCGCCTGATGGGCGCGGTGCCCGTGGTCGGGGTGGCGCTCGGCGCCTGCGCCGGCCTCGGCGCGATCAAGGTCGCGTTCTCGCACTTCTCGGTCATGGTGAAGGAAACCAGCCAGGTCTTCGCCGCCGGCCCGCCGGTGGTCAAACAGGGTCTCGGCGCCGAGATCGACAAGGAGGCGCTCGGCGGCTATCGCGTGCATGCCCGCGGTAGCGGAGTCGTCCAGAACGAGGCGAATTCGGAAGAGGACGCGCTTCACCAGGTGCGCAACTATCTCTCGTATCTTCCGCGCAACGTCTGGGAGATGCCCGAACGAGGCGAGACGGGCGACGATCCGCGCCGCGCCGACGAGGCCTTGATCGACGCAATTCCGGAGGATCGGCGCAAGGTCTACGACGCCCGCAAGATCCTGACGAGCGTCTTCGATCGCGATTCCATCTTCGAGATCGGACGCTACAACGGCCGCTCCTCGATTTGCGCGCTCGCGCGGCTCGACGGCTATCCGGTGGGCGTGATGGCGAACGATCCCTACCACGCGGGCGGCGCCATGACGCGGCGCGCGGCGGAGAAGACGGAGAAGTTCGTCGACGTGTGCGACACCTTTCACCTGCCGATCGTGAACCTGGTCGACCAGCCGGGCGTCATGACCGGGATCGAGGCCGAGAAGGCGGGCACCGTCGGCGCCGCGCTGCGCGCGCTCGCCGCCATCGAGCAGAGCGCCACACCGTGGATCTCGATCATCTTGCGTCGCGTCTTCGGCGTCGCCGGCGGGGCGCACGGGCCAAAGCACGGCATCGACGGCTCGTCCGTGAATTTGCGCTACGCCTGGCCCTCGGCGCGGTGGGGCTCGATCCCCATCGAAGGCGGGGTCCAGGCGGCGTTTCGCAAGGAGATCGAGGCGGCGCCGGATCCGGACGCGCGCCGCGCCGAGATCGAGGCCCGCTACGAGAAGCTCGCCTCGCCGTTCCGCTCGGCCGAGCGTTTCAGCATCCTCGACATCATCAATCCGCGCGAGACGCGCCCGATCCTCACCGAGTGGGTCAAGGACGCCTACGCCCTGTTGCCTGCCCAGCTCGGGCCCAAGACGCGCACCATGCGGTGTTAGGACGAGGGCTCGGCTCTCACGAAACGTCTTCGAACCGCACCGGCTGGCCCGACGGCTCGCCGGCCAATACGCCTTCCGCCATCACGACCCGGCCGCGTATGACGGTGTAGATCGGCCAGCCCGTGACGGCTAAGCCGGCAAACGGGGTCCAGCCGACCCGGCTCGCGATCCAGGCGTCCTCGATGGTCCGCCTCAAACCTAGGTCCACGACCGAGAAATCGGCATCGTAGCCGCACGCGATTCGGCCCTTGCCGGCAATTCCGAAGACGCGTGCGGGCCCGGCGCTGACGAGCTCGACCAGGCGCGCGAGCGAAAGCCTGCCGGCGTGCACATGGTCCAGCATCACCGGCACCAGGGTTTGGACGCCGGGCGCGCCCGACGGGCTTTCAGGATAGGGGCGCGCCTTTTCGTCCAACGTGTGGGGCGAGTGGTCCGAGGCGACCACGTCGCAAAGGCCATCGCGGATCGCCGCCCAGAGCGCGTCGCGATGGCGTTCGCTACGCACCGGGGGGTTGGTCTGCACCCGGGAGCCGAGGCGCGCGTACGCCTCGGGCGCGGCGAAGGTGAGATGAAGGGGCGTGATATCGAACGTGGCGAGGTCCCGATTGGCCGCGATGATCGGGATCTCGTCCGCCGTCGTCACGTTCATCACGTGAACGCGTTTGTTCGCGGCGCGCGCGAGTGCGAGGAAGCGCCGGGTCGCGATCACAGCCGCCTCTTCGTCGCGCCACTCGGCATGACGCGCGACCGGCGCCCCGCCTTCGACCATGGCGCGCCGCTCGGCAATCCGCGCCTCGTCCTCGCAGTGCGCTGTCAGCCGGCGCCGGCAGGAGGCGAGAATGGTGCCAAGCACCGCTTCGTCCACCACCACCGAGGCGGTCGAGGAGCCGAGGAACACGTTGGCGCCCGGACACCCCGGAAGCCGCTCGAGGGCCGGAAGCGCACCGACGTTCTCGGGCGTACCGGCCACCGCGAGGGCGAAGTCGCACCAGCTTCGCGCTTCGGCGCGGCGCATCTTGTCGGCGTAAGTCGCGGCATCGGCCGTGGTCGGGATCGTGTTCGGCATCTCGAAGACGGAAGTGACGCCGCCGAGTACCGCGGCCGCCGAGCCGGTCCGCCAATCCTCCTGGTGCTCGGTGCCCGGTTCGCGGAAGTGGACCTGGGTATCGATCGCGCCGGGAAGCACGTGAAGGCCGCCCACCTCCAGCACGCGGGCCGCGGGCGCGTGGCCCAGGCTTCCCACCGCGGCGATGCGCCCAGCGCGCACGCCGACATCCGTTTCGACGACGCGGCCGTCGATCACGCACGCGCCGCCGGAAAGCAAAAGATCGAAAGGCTCATCCACGGCATTGTCTCCGCCCAGGCCAAAGTGCCCCGACCCTAAAGCAATGTGCCGAGTCGTGGAATCGCACACGCCCACGCGATCGGCCGACACGCGGGCGCCCGGCGCGGCGTTGCCGCCGCCGTAGAGCGCGGCTAGATTGCGGCCTGCGGGGCCGCCGGCGCGGCCGCCGTCATCATCCAGGGGGATTCGAGATGGCGCTTACACCCAATTCGACCGCCGGCCGCGACGTTGCCTACCACATGCACCCGATCACCAATTGGCGCGAGCACGAACGCAGCGGGCCATTGGTGATCGTTCGCGGAGAAGGCGTGCGCGTCTTCGACGAAGCGGGCAAGGATTACATCGAGGGTCTCTCGGGCCTTTGGTGCACGGCGCTCGGCTTCAGCGAGCCGCGCCTGGTAAATGCGGCGATGCGCGCGTTTGAACGCCTTCCCTACTACCACGTCTTTTCGTCCAAGACCTCGGACGTGGTCGCCAATTTGGCCGAAAAGCTGATCGCAATCGCGCCTTCGCCGATGGCCAAGGTGCTCTTTGCCAACTCGGGTTCCGAGGCCAACGACACCGCGATCAAGATGGTCTGGTACTACAACAACGCGCTCGAGCGCCCGCGCAAGAAGAAGATCATCTCGCGCCACATGGCCTACCACGGGATCACCATCGGCGCCGGCAGCCTGACCGGGATTCCCGCCAACCACGCCGCCTTCGATCTGCCGATCGCAGGCGTCCTGCACACCATGTGCCCGCACCACTACCGCTACGCAGAGCCCGGCGAATCGGAAGAGGATTTTGCGGCACGGTGCGCGAACGCGCTCGAGAAGATGATCGTGGGCGAAGGGCCGGACACGGTTGCCGCCTTCGTCGCCGAACCCTTGATGGGCTCGGGCGGGGTTATCGTGCCGCCGCCGACGTACTTCGCGCGGGTCCAGGACATCCTCAAGAAATACAACATCCTCTTCGTCGCCGACGAGGTCATCTGCGCCTTCGGGCGCACCGGCAACATGTGGGGGTGCGAGACCTTCGACATCCGCCCCGACATCGTGACCTGCGCCAAGGCCATGACATCGGCCTATCTGCCCATGTCGGCGGTGATGATCTCGGACCCGGTCTACCAGGTGCTCGCCAACCAGAGCGATCGCTTGGGCGCGTTTGCGCACGGGCACACCTTCGGCGGCCACCCGGTCGCCGCCGCCGTCGCGCTCGAGGCAATCACCATCTACGAAGAGCGCGACATCGTCGGCCGCGTGCGCGCACTGGCGCCCCGCCTCCAAGATGGGCTCCGGCGATTCCGCGATCATCCGCTGGTGGGCGAGGTGCGCGGAACCGGGCTGATCGCAGCGGTCGAGCTCGTCAAGAACAAGAAGACCAAAGAGCCGTTCGCGCCCCACGTGGGAATCGGCAAGCGGCTCATGGAGCGGGCCCACGAGCACGGGCTGATCCCCCGCCTTTCCGGCGACTCCGTGTGCTTCGCGCCGCCGCTGATCATCACCGAGTCCGAGATCGACGAGCTTCTCGAGCGTTTCGGCCACGCGCTCGAAGACTTGGGACGCATGGCCCGCGACAACGACTGGACCGCGGCCTGAATTGGACCGGATCGTGGTCGCTCGGTTTCGCCTAAGGCGATCCGCCGACCACGTAAATCTGGTTCATCTCGTTGGAATCGAGCGGATTCACGCGGTTCCAATCATCCGCGATCCGCTCTCGTTAACGAAGTCCGCGCCAGCGCGCCTCAATCAGCGCAGCGGACCACGCCGGCCGCCGCCAGCGCGTCGATCCGCTCGTCCGTTAGCCCGGCAAGCTCGCGCAGCACCTCCCTGGAATTGGCGCCGATC
>JASMAE010000065.1 GCA_030754475.1 Rhodospirillales bacterium | reverse complement strand
GCGCGGTCCCGCACCACCTCGAGCTCGAACTCCTTCCACCCCAACACCGATTCTTCGACCAGCACCTCGCGCACCGGCGAGTTCGATAGCCCGTTCGCCACGATCGCTTCGAACTCGTCGCGGTTGTAGGCGATGCCGCCGCCGATGCCGCCGAGGGTATACGAAGGGCGGACGACCAACGGTAGCCCCAGTACGTGAAGCGCCTCGATACCCTCATCCAGCGAGCGCACCAGACGGCTCTTGGGGCAGGCGAGCCCGATGCGCGTGACCGCGTCGTGGAACTGTTGGCGGTCCTCGGCCTTGGCGACCACGTCGGCGCTGGCGCCGATCATCTCGACCTTGAATTCGTCCAGGGCGCCGCGGCGGACCAGATCCATCGCCGCATTCAGGCCGGTCTGGCCGCCCATGGTGGGAAGCAAGGCGTCGGGCCGCTCGCGTGCGAGCACGCGCTCGAGAATCTCGGGCGTGATCGGTTCGATGTAGGTGGCGTCCGCGAGATCGGGATCGGTCATGATGGTGGCCGGATTGGAGTTGACCAGGATCACCCGGTAGCCCTCTTCGCGGAGCGCCTTGCAGGCCTGGGTGCCGGAATAGTCGAACTCCGACGCCTGGCCGATGACGATGGGGCCGGCGCCGATCACCAGGATCGATTCGATGTCGGTGCGCCTAGGCATCCGGAGACGCCAACTCAAAGCCGCGGCAACCGACTCCCTTGCCATTTGAGGGAAAGGGGCGGGATGGGGGCCGGGCCGGGCACATCGGGTTAAACCGCGCCTTGGCGCCGTGCACGGGGGGAGGGCCCCAGGTGGAACGCCTGATCACCCGAAGGTTCCGCCCGCCGTCGTCGGGTCCTGCAACAGCGCGACGAAGCGCTCGAACAGATGATGGCTGTCCTGGGGCCCCGGCGACGCCTCGGGGTGATACTGCACCGAAAAGACCGGCCGGCCTGTCACAGCGATCCCCTCGAGGCTGCCGTCGAAAAGCGAGCGGTGGGTCTCGACGACGCCCGCGGGCAGTGAATCGCGCAAGACCACGAAGCCGTGGTTCTGGCTCGTGATCTCGACCCGCCCGGTGCTCAAGTCCTTGACCGGCTGGTTGGCGCCGCGGTGGCCGAGGTGCATCTTTTCGGTCCTGGCGCCGAGCGCGAGCGCCAAGAGCTGGTGGCCGAGACAGATGCCGAAGATCGGGATCGCGGTCTCGAGAAGGGCGCGGATCACGGGCGCCGCGTAAACGCCGGTCGCGGCCGGATCGCCGGGGCCGTTGGAAAGGAAAATCCCGTCGGGTTGGCGAGCGAGGATGTCCTCGGCCGAAGTGTCCGCCGGCACCACGCTGACCCGGCACCCGGCGTTCGCCAGGCATCTCAGTATGTTTCTCTTGGCGCCGTAGTCGACGGTGACCACGTGAAACCGGGGCTCGGTCATCCGCCCGACGCCCGCGCTCATCCGCCAAACGGTCTCGTCCCAGGCATAGCTCTCGCCACAGCTCACCTCAAGCGCCAGGTCCATCCCCTCGAGGCCGGGCCAGGCCCGCGCCGTTTCGATCAGCGCGTCGACGTCGAGGGCGCCGCCGTCTTCGGCGTGGGCGACGACGCCGTTGGGCGCTCCGCCGTCGCGAATGCGCCGCGTCAGGCGCCGGGTATCGACGCCGGCGAGGCCGACCAGTCCGTGGGCCGAGAGCCAATCGTCGAGGTGGCCGCGCGCGCGCCAGCTGCTGGGCTGGGTAATGGCGGTGCCGAGAACGCACCCGCGCGCCGCCGGCGTCGTGGTCTCCAGGTCTTCGGGGTTGGTGCCGACGTTGCCGATATGGGGGAAGGTGAAGGTGATGATCTGGCCCGCGTACGACGGATCCGTCAGGATCTCCTGATAGCCGGTCACCGAGGTGTTGAAGCAGACCTCGCCCACCGCGGCCCCCGTGGTGCCGCAGCCTCGGCCCCAGTAGATGGCGCCGTCGGCGAGCACCAGGGCCGCGTTCGCGCCTGGAGGACGGCGCGGGCGCGCGCGATTTTCGCGCACCGTCGCCGTCGGGGCGTCGCTGTGGGGCATGTGCGGCGGATCCTTTCGTCGGTCCGCGAGGCGCTGTGGAAGCCGCTCGCTAAGCACGACGGTTGCGCCACGAATGCGCTTCGGCGAGCGGACCGGCGATTTATTAAGCAAAAGCCGTGCCGACGTCAAGCGGCGAGCGGATTGATTCATCTTTTGTTTTCAATGCGTTGGAATCGCGCTATCGTTTGCCTTTTGCGGTGAATTTCGCTAACGTCCCACCTTCTCCCGCCCCAGAAACATCGAGCACGGCCATGCTCCGCGAGGAGTTCAACGTCGCCTTGAAGGAAGCCATGAAGTCCCGGGACGAGATTTCCGTGGCGACGGTGCGGCTGATTCTTGCCGCCCTCAAGGACCGCGACATCGCCGCCAGAAGCAAAGGCAACATCGAGGGCGTTCCCGACGACGAGATCCTGGTGATGCTGCACTCCATGATCAAGCAGCGCCACGAGAGCATCGCCATGTACGAGAAGGGCGGACGCCAGGAACTCGCGCAGCGCGAGGCGGATGAAATCGACGTCATCACGCGCTTCTTGCCTGCCCAGCTCGGTGAAGACGAGACCCACGCCGCCGTGGACGCCATGATCGCCGAGATCGACGCCCACAACCTTAAGGACATGGGGCGGATCATGGGCGCGCTCAAACAGCGCTATGCGGGCCGCATGGACTTCGCCAAGGCCAACGTAATGGTCAGATCGGCACTCGAGTGAGGCTGGCCGCGGGCGTTTTGCGCGCCTTGTGCATCCCGTGAATTGCGGGGACGACACACTCCGTTTGGGATTTTGCTTCGCGGCTAGAATGGGCGAGCCCGGCTTCCTTCGCGCGCGGCTGGCGCCATCGGCTTTGGGTTGAGACGTCCATGGCGATACCTGAGTCCTTTCTCGATGAACTGCGCGGCCGGGTCGGCCTCGCCGAGGTCATCGCGCGGCAAGTGAAGCTGACCCGCCGGGGGCGCGAGTTCGTTGGGCTCTGCCCGTTCCACGAAGAGAAGACGCCGTCGTTCACCGTCAACGAGGAGAAGGGTTTTTTCCACTGCTTTGGTTGCGGGGCGCACGGCGGAGCTATCGATTTCGTCATGCAGACCGAGAACCTACCGTTTCGCGAGGCCGTGGCGCGCCTGGCGTCGGACGCTGGCATGCGCATACCGGAAGAGACGCCTGAGGACCGGGTCCGCGCCGACGCGCGCGAAAGCGCGTTCGACGTGGTCGAGAAAGCGGCGGCCTATTTCGAGAAATGTCTGCGCACGCCCGAAGGTGCGGCGGCCCTCGCATATCTCGCGGCGCGCGAGCTTGATGACGGGATCATCGCCCGCTTTCGGCTGGGTTTCGCGCCTGGGCGCCGCGGCGCGCTGGCCGGCGCGCTGGCCCACGAAGGCGTGGACGAGAATCAGCTCGTCGCCGCGGGCCTTCTCATTCGGTCGGACGACGCGGCCCGGCCGCCTTACGAGCGTTTCCGCGGCCGCGTTATCTTCCCGATCGCGGATTCTCGCGGCCGCGTCATCGCCTTCGGCGGCCG
>JASMAE010000064.1 GCA_030754475.1 Rhodospirillales bacterium | reverse complement strand
GACGACATGGAACGAATCGAGGGAAAGGCATGACCGGGCCGATCAAGCCCCTTCCGCCCGAACAGTTGTTCACGGCCTGTGACGCCGCCGCTTTCGCGTTCGACACCACGGCCGAGCTCGAGCCCCTCGAGGGCGTGATCGGCCAGGATCGCGCCGTCCAGGCGCTCACCTTCGCCATCGGCATGCGCCACGAGGGCTACAACCTTTTCGCGCTGGGACCGGAGGGCACCGGCAAGGCGAGCATGGTAATCAGCGCGCTCGAACGGCACGCCGCCGAACAGCCCGTCCCCGGCGACTGGTGTTACGTCAACAACTTCGCCGAGCCGCACCGGCCGGGCGCGCTCGGCCTGCCGCCGGGGAAGGGGCGGCCGTTGCGCGCCGATATGGAACGCTTGATCGAGGAGCTTCGCAGCGCCATCCCGGCGGCGTTCGAAAGCGACGAGTACCGCAACCGCAAGAGCGTCATCGAAGAACGTGTCAAGGAGCACCACGAGGAGGTCTTCACCCGCCTTCAGGAACGGGCCAAGGGGCGTGATATCGCCGTCATCCGCACCCCGGTCGGCCTGGCGCTGGCGCCGGTGCGCGAGGGCGCCGTCCTCAAACCCGACGAATTCGAGGCCCTGCCCGCAGACGACCAGGCCGCGCGCCGCAAGGGCCTCGAGGTCATGCAAAAAGAGCTCGAGGACACGCTCAAGGAGATTCCCAAGTGGGAAAAGGAGCTTCGCGAGAAGATCCGGGCGCTGAACCGCGAGGTGACGCTCTACGCCGTCAGCTTCTTGATCGACGAGGTCAAGAAACGCTGGGCGGAACAAAAGCCCGTGCTCGAGCATCTCGACGCGGTGCACGAGGACGTGGTCGAGAACGCGGAGGAATTCCTGGGCCAAGACCAGCAACCGGGCGCGGACGCGGAGGCGCAGGTTTCCGGAGCGCCGGGTCGCGGGTTGCGCGGGCCGTCGCCGTTCCGGCGCTACCAGGTCAACGTGGTCGTGGACAACGGCCGCCGCGCGGGCACGGCGGAGCCGCAAGACGACGCGCCGGAAGCGCCCCTGGGTGCCCCGGTCGTCGAGGAGGAGCATCCGACCCAGCCGAATCTGATCGGCCGGATCGATCAAATGTCGCAGTTCGGCACGCTGGTCACAGACTTCAACCTGATCAAGGCCGGCGCGCTGCATAGGGCCAACGGCGGCTATCTGATTCTGGATGCGCGCAAGCTCGTCATGCAGCCGCTCGCGTGGGAGACCCTGAAGCGGGCGCTGCAGATGCGCCGTATTCGTATCGAATCGCTGGCCGAATCCATGGGCTGGGCCGCCGCCGCGACGCTGGAGCCCGAGCCGATCCCACTCGAGGTCAAAGTGGTGCTGCTGGGCGAGCCGACGCTCTATTACCTGCTCAACCACTTCGATCCCGATTTCCGCGAGCTCTTCAAGGTGGCGGCCGACTTCGACAACCGCATGGACCGGAACGAGGAGACCGCGACCCTGTATGCCCAGCTCATCGGCACGCTTGCCCGGCGCGAAGGCTTGAGGCCGCTTCACGCCGGCGGCGTCGCGCGGGTGATCGAGCACGGCGCGCGCCTCGCCGACGACGCCGAGAAGCTGAGCGCCCATATCGGCAGTGTCGTCGACGTGGTGCGCGAGGCTGACTATTGGGCCGGCGAGGCGGGCTCGGACAACGTGCTGGTCGAGCATGTGCAGAAGGCCATCGACGCCAAGATCTACCGTTCCGACCGGCTGCGCGAACGGATCCAGGAGGAGATCAGGCGCGGCACCCTGGTCATCGAGACCGAGGGCGCGCGCACCGGACAGATCAACGGCCTGTCGGTCATCCTCCTCGACCATTTCTCGTTCGGCCGGCCGAGCCGCATCAGCTGTCGGGTGCGCATGGGGCGCGGCGAGGTGATCGACATCGAACGCGCGGTGGCGTTGGGCGGGCCGCTGCATTCCAAGGGCGTGATGATCCTGTCTTCGTACCTGAGCACCCGATTCGCCCGCAACCACCCGTTGACGCTATCGGCAAGCCTGGTGTTCGAACAGTCCTACGGCGGGATCGACGGCGATAGCGCGTCATCGGCCGAGCTCTATGCGATTCTGTCGGCGATTTCCGCGATCCCCATCAAGCAGTCGTTCGCGGTCACCGGCTCGGTCGATCAGAACGGCAACGTCCAGGCCATCGGTGGAGTCAACGAAAAAATCGAGGGCTTCTTCGACGTATGCGCGGCCCGCGGGCTCACCGGCGACCATGGCGTTTTGATCCCGGCGGCCAACGTCAAGCACCTGATGCTCCGGTGCGACGTCGTCGAGGCCGCTGCTGAGGGCCGGTTCCACGTCTTCGCGGTCGAGACCGTCGACCAGGGCATCGAGTTGCTGACGGGCGTCCCCGCCGGCGCCGTGGACGAGAGCGGGGAGTACCCGATCGGCACCGTCAACCGTGCCGTCGCCAACGGCCTCGTCGCCTTCGCGCGCAAGGCCCAGGATTTCGCCACCCGACAGGCGTCGCACATAGGCGGCCCGTCCGAGGGGCGCGGGAAATGAGCGAGGTGATCGCGACGAAGAAGGGGGCGCAAGGCACGTTCCGCCGCATCACGGTCGCGATGGACGCCTCGGCCGACGACCGGACGGCGCTGGACGCGGTCGCATCGCTCGCGGCACGGATGGACGCGGAGCTCACGGGGCTGTTCGTCGAGGACACGGACTTGTTGCGCCTTGACGAGCACGCGCACGTCAGAACCTTCAGCACGCTTGCGGCGCGCTGGCAGCCGCTTGAGTCCGGCGGCGTGGCGCGCCTGATCCGGTTGCGCATGGCCTCGAGCCGAAAAGCCGTCGAGGACGCGGCTCGGCGCCGCCAGGTGCGCTCGCGGTTCGAGGTGCGGCGCGGCCAGGTGGTCGCCGAAGTGCTGGCCTCGGCCGAAGCCGCCGACTTACTCGTCGTCGGCTGGGCGAGTGGCGCGCTTCCCGGACCGTCGGCGGGCGGCGGGGCGGGGCGGCCCGGAACACTCGCCCGGGCGGTCGCCGCCGCCGCGCGACGGCCGGTCCTGCTGCTCAAGGCCGGCGCC
>JASMAE010000063.1 GCA_030754475.1 Rhodospirillales bacterium | reverse complement strand
CATCGGCGCCGTCCCGGCACCACCCCTTACCTTCTGCGTCCAGTGCGCCCACACGATCGGCTCGACATAGGACTCCCACCCGAGCTCCTTCCAGTTCACCTGGGCTATCAGCGCAAACCGCTCTTCCTTGGCCACGGTGCTTATCCAGGTAATCTGGATCTTGTGTGAGCCGGGCTTGTACTTGCACTTCGCCATGAACTCCTTGGCCTTCGCCATGTCCTGCTTGATCGGAGCCATGGTCGGGTCGAAGCCAGGATGGGAGCTCGGCATCGGCGACTTGGCCGGGATCGCGCCCCGGATCTTGTCCGTCACGTGCTCCTGCAGCATCATCGCCTCGTAGTCGAGCGCGTAGGCGAACCCCTTACGGCAGTTGACGTCGTCGAAGGGCGGCTTGGTAACATTCGGCTTCATGAAGAGCATGGCGATGCCGGGCTCGCTGGCGATGGTGACGCCCTTGACCGAGAGCAGCTGCTTCTTGGTCTCGGACGCGATGAAGCTACGCGCGATGTCCATCTCGCCGCGCTCGAACAGCGCGATCACCGTCGGGTCCGTCTGGCCGTATTGCAGGCGCACCAAGTCCGGGGCCTTGTCCGGAATGCCGAGGAAGTAGTCGTCGAACTTCACCAGCTCCGAGCGCTCTTGGGTGTTGTGGTAGCGGGCCTTGTAGGCGCCGGTGCCGGCCGAGTTTTTTCTCGTCCAGTCCAGCCCGTAGTCGCCGAGGTCGCCGAAGTCGCCCTTGCCCAGGTGGGCCAAAACGGTCTTGCTGTCGATGATGGAAAGTCGGGCGAGCGCCGAGTAGAACGTGCCGTAGGGATTGGTCAGGTTGATGACCGCGGTGAGCGGATCGGGCGTATCGATCGACTTGACCCAGCCGTCGAACATGTACGAGAAGCCCGTGTTGAGGGCAATAATCCGAGTCATCGAGAACTTGACATCTTCGGACGAAAGCGTGTTGCCCGAATGGAACTTAACGTTCGGGCGCAGCTTGACGGTAAACGCGGTGCCGCTCTCGTTGACGTCGATGCTCTCGGCGAGGTGGGGCTTCATCTCGGTCGACTTGCCGTCGAGCGACGGAAACACGAGCGTGTCGTACACGTTGTACATGAGGATCGAGTCGGCGACGAGCGTCGCCTCGTGCGGATCGAGCCGGCCGATACTGCCCTCGCCGATCCGAAGAACCGTCTCGGCGTAAGCCGAGACGCTCGCGACGAGGAATGCCGTCGCTATCAGCGCAAAGAGTCGTTTCATCGTATTTCCTCCATGGAACGTCCTTCTTCCGGCGATTCCGTCCCGCGCGGATGGGTATCTCGCCGACGAGCGACGCATGTTAGTGCACCCCGGCACGCGAAGTCCATCATCCGATGGAGGGACTCGAAAATCGTCCGAATGGGACGCCTTCTCACGCGAAATTCAACCGAAGCATGATTGGCTGGTGGTCCGAAGCCATGGTCTTGGCGTCCACCGTCACGGCTTCGATGCGGGCCGCGATATCGCCGGTCACGAAAAAGAAGTCGCGGCTATGGGGCCCTTTGGGCCACGTTTCGCGGTCGTGGACGCCGCAGGTGGCGGGCGGCGGCGCCCCGGTGCCGGCGTGGGCCCAGGCATCCGACAAGGGCGGCGTTGCGGTCTCGAACGGGGCGCTGAGTCGGGTGTATTCCGGGCTTTCGGGCGTCAAATTGA
Organism: Rhodospirillales bacterium; assembly: GCA_030754475.1. Lineage (GTDB taxonomy): Bacteria > Pseudomonadota > Alphaproteobacteria > Rhodospirillales > JASLLV01 > JASLLV01. Next base: position 1,631 of record JASMAE010000063.1, on the reverse strand, counting down.
GGTCCCCGCACAAAACGAGTGAGCTGGGCCTGGGCGCGATGGCATAGGGGCCGGCGCCCGAATCGCCGGGACCCGGTGGTCGTTGCGTGCAGGCTTCCGCGTGCAGTGCCCGCAGGCGTTCCACCTGGGCGCTTCGCTGGCGGGCGCTGTAGTATTCTAGGTGGGTCGTCATCACGCGCATGGTCCCGCCGGGTGCGGCGACCACCGCTTCGATGGCTTGGCGCTGCATGTGGCGGACGTGCGCGTCGGCAGGCCGAGGCAGCAGGTGGCGGAAGACCTCGATCACGGGCAGTCGCGAAAGGATCAGGTTGCCGAACGACCAGCGACGGCCGTCATCGCCGAGCCGATCGCACGCGGCGCCGAAGAACGCTTGATGATCGGGAAAAGCGGCGGCGAGCGCCGCGGCCTGGTCGGTCCGATGGGGCGGCTCGAGCGGGGGGTCGAAGTTGGCGACCTCCTGGAAGCAAAGGATGGCGGCCTCGCCCATCGCCTTGGCAGTCTCGGCGATTCGGGATAAGTTCACGGCGCCGTCGACGCCGCGGCCGTATTGGATGTTCCAGCATAGGATCGCGGTCATCGCGCACCGTCAGCGTCGCGCGAGCGGCCGGACCTTGCGCTGGGCCGGACCCGCATATGCGCTCAATGGTCGGATCAGGCGGTTGTCGGCGATCTGTTCCTGATAGTGCGCCGACCAGCCCGTGATCCGGCTCATCACGAAGATGGGCGTATAGAGATCGATGTCGAAGCCCATCAGGTCATACGCGGGACCCGACGGGAAATCCAGGTTGGGGTGGATAACCTTTTCCGCGATCGCGACGCGGGCCAGGATCTCGAGGAGGCGACGCTTCCCGTCCTCTTGGCGCACTGAGCCGGCGAGGGCGGACCCCTATCGGGCCATCAAGACCGGGATCTCGGCCGCTGGCAGGACGTCGCGCGTGACCCCGCCGAGAATCAGCTCACGAAGCCGGTGATGCGAATACGCGCCCATGACCAGAAGGTCGACGTCCAATTCGTGGACTTCGGTAAGAAGAACTTCTCCTACCGGTCGGTAATCGGGCGGAACCTCGGTTACCGTAGCGACGACGCCGTGCCACGCGAGCCGGCGCGCGACGTCCGCTGTCGCGGGGCCCTGTTTTGCGCCCGTGGTCACGGAGAACAGAACGACCTTCTCGGCGCGGCGTAAGAATGGGATGGCGGCGGAAACCGCGCGCCCCGCCTGGATGCTCCGGTTCCAGCCCACCAGGATTCGCCTGCCGATGGTCTCCGGTGCCGACGGTGGCGCCACGAGCACGGCCGTTCCCGTGGCCAAAAGCGCGGCCTGGACGGTATCGTTGGAGAGATACCCCGAGCCTTCGCCGGGATGGCCAACGACGATCAGATCGAAGGCTCCGCCGTAGGTCGCCACTACCTGCGCTTCGTCGCCGTTGATCGTGCGCCACGACGCGCTCGGCCCGTCCGGTTGGTCGGCATCGTCGTTCAACCGCACGCCCCGCTTGGCAACCGCGTGTTCGAACAGTTCGCGCGCTTCTTTAGCGGTCCGCTCCATCTCCAGCGGTCCGCTCCATCTCCATCTCGGCTTGGAAGATTGCCTCGCGGATGCCGGCGACCGCCTCGTCGGTCACGACCCCGCC
>JASMAE010000062.1 GCA_030754475.1 Rhodospirillales bacterium | reverse complement strand
AGCGGTGGTGGCCGTCGGCGATGTAAAGCGCGTCCATGCCCTCGAATGCCCCGGTCAGGCGCACGATGTCGGCGCTATCGTCAACCACCCACAAGCTGTGGCGGACGCCGTCAGCGTCGGTAACGTCGTCTTCCGGCGACGCGGCGCAAATCCGCTCCGTGATCTCGCTAACCTGGAAATTGGCGCGATGGACCGCGAACACGAGCCCCGTCTGGGCGTCGACCGCGTCCATGTGGCGTGTCCGGTCCTCTTCCTTCTCGGGCATCGTCGCCTCGTGGCGGCGGATACGGCCGCTTTCGTAGGCCGCGATCGAAGCCGCCGAGACGACGCCGGTCTGCTCGTGGCCCTCGCACGCCACGCGATAGACATAGTATCGCGGACCCGGATCGCGCTTCAGCACGCCCGCGTCCAACATCTTGCGAAGCGCGCGGCGGGCGCCTTCGTAGACGTCCGCCCCGTGGGCATCGGCCTCAGGCGCGAGATCGATCTCGGCCCGGGTCACGTGGAGGAAACTCCACGGCTTGCCGGCCGCATGCGCGCGCGCCGCTTTTGGGCTCAAGACATCGTAAGGCGGCGACACGACCTCTTCGGCCCGCGTGGCGGACGGCCGCAGCCCCGCGAAGGGGCGGATGAGTGGCACTTACTGGGCCGCGACCGGAGGCAGGCCCGCGAAACCGCCCGCGAGCGTATCCTCGGCGAGTTCTTCGTCGACAAGCGTTCCCGCGAGATAGTCCGTATAGGCCTGCATGTCGAAGTGCCCGTGGCCACAGAGGTTGAAGAGGATCGTTCGCGCCACGCCCTCTTCCTTGCACGCGAGCGCCTCGTCGATCACCGCCTTGATCGCGTGCGTCGGTTCCGGGGCGGGAACAATGCCTTCCGCGTGGGCGAACCGGATCCCCGCTGCGAAGCACTCACCCTGGCGATAGGCGCGCGCTTCGATGAGGCCGAGTTCCTTGAGATGGCTGACCATGGGCGACATCCCATGGTAGCGGAGCCCGCCCGCATGAATGCCCGAGGGCACGAACTGCGATCCCAGCGTGTACATCTTCACGAGCGGGGTCAGGTGACCCGTATCGCCGAAGTCGTAAGCGTACCGGCCGCGCGTCAGGGTGGGGCAGGCGGCCGGTTCGGCGGCGATGATGCGCACGTCCTGGCCGTCGCGGAGTTTGCGCCCCAAGAAGGGGAAGACGAGGCCTGAGAAGTTGCTGCCGCCGCCCGCGCATCCCACCAAGATGTCGGGATATTCGCCCGCCATTTCCATCTGCTCGATCGCCTCGAGGCCGACCACGGTTTGATGCAGGAGCACGTGGTTGAGCACGCTGCCGAGCGAATACTTGGTGTCATCGTTCTGGGCCGCGACTTCCACCGCCTCCGAGATGGCAATCCCGAGGCTGCCCGTGGACGTCGGGTCCTTGGCGAGGATCGCGCGGCCGGCCGCGGTCTCCTCGCTCGGGCTGGCCACGCAGCGTGCGCCGTAGGTTTCCATGATGGCCTTGCGGTAGGGCTTCTGCTCGAAGCTCACGCGCACCATGTAGACGTCGACCTCGAGCCCGAACAGCGCGCCCGCGAAGGCCAGCGCGGAGCCCCATTGCCCGGCGCCGGTTTCGGTGGTGAGGCGCGTGCTTCCCTCTTCCTTGTTGTAGAAGGCCTGGGCGACCGACGTGTTCGGTTTGTGGCTGCCCGCCGGGCTGACCCCTTCGTACTTGTAGTAGATCTTGGCCGGCGTATCGAGCGCCCGTTCCAGCCCTCGCGCCCGATATAGCGGCGTCGGCCGCCACAGGCGATAAACGTCGCGCACCGGACCGGGGATTTCGATCTCGCGCTCGGTGCTCACCTCCTGGCCGATCAGCGCCATCGGAAACAGCGGCGCCAGATCGTCCGGGCCAATGGGCTGGCCGGTGCCGGGGTGGAGCACGGGCGGCGGCGGTTGCGGAAGGTCGGCGGCGATATTGTACCAGGCCTTCGGAATTCGGTCCTCGGCCAGCACGTACTTGACGGCGTCGCTCATTTTGAATCCCCCCTGCACATTAACTTCCCGCCGCTCGAAGAGTGGCGGGACCGACTGACGGTTGGGCGCCCGCCGCGCACCGTCCGCGGCAGCTCAACTCTTTTCGATGCGGAGCGCGATGAACCGCAGCCCGCCGCGCTTGCTTTCGACGAGCAGAAGGACCGACTTCTGGCCGGCCGATCGCGCCTTTTCGACCTTGGTCGCCAAGTCTCCAGGCGAGTCGACCTCTTCCTGGCTGACCTCGACGATGACGTCGCCCGGGAGCAGGTCCTTGTCGGCGGCCGGCCCAGAGGCATCCACGTCGGTGATTACGACCCCTTTGGTATTCTCTTCGAGCTCGAAGCGTTCGCGAAGCGCCGGCGTCACCTCGGAAAGGGTAAGACCGATTTCCACGTTGGTGGTCTCGCCGCTCGCGGGGCGTGACGCGACCACGGTCTCTTCTTCCCTCAACTCACCGACGGCGACGCTGAGACGGGTCTCCTGGCGATCGCGCCAGACGACGACCGCGACGTCGCGCCCGACCGGGGTCTCGGCCACGATTCGGGGCAGTCGGCGCATTTCCTCAACTTCGCGGTCGGCGAACTGGACGATGACGTCGCCCGCCTTGACGCCGGCCTGCTCCGCCGGTCCGCCCTCGATCACGCTGGCGACCAAGGCGCCTCGGGGCCGGTCGAGCCCGAGGGTCTCAGCAAGCTCCTCGGTCACGGTCTGGATATGCACGCCCAGCCATCCGCGGCGTACCTCGCCCGAATCTAGAAGTTGGTTGATCACCGGTTCGGCCGTGGCGCTCGGAATCGAGAAGCCGATGCCGACGCTGTTCCCCGTCGGCGAGTAGATGGCAGTGTTGATCCCGATCACCTCGCCGTTCGTGTTGAACATGGGACCGCCCGAGTTGCCGCGGTTGATGGAGGCGTCGGTCTGAAGGAAATCGTCGTACGGACCCGCCTTGATGTCACGCCCCCTGGCCGAGATGATCCCGGCCGTCACCGTTCCGCCGAGCCCGAACGGGTTGCCGATGGCGATGATCCAGTCGCCCACCCGCGTCGCGTCCGAATCCCCGAAACGCACCGCGGGCAATTTTTCTCCGGCCTCGACCTTGAGGAGGGCGAGATCCGTCTTCGGGTCGCGCCCCACGAGCGTCGCCTCGAGGCGGCGATTGTCGTGGGTGATGACGGTGATCTCGTCGGCATCCTGGATGACGTGGTTGTTGGTCACGACGTAGCCGTCGGGATCGATGATAAAGCCCGAGCCCAGTGACGTCGCCCGCCGGCGTCCCTGGGGCGGCTGGTTGCGCTCGAAGAACTCCTTGAAGAACTCCTCGAACGGTGAACCGGGCGGAAACTGCGGCAGTTCGGGACCGGTGCGGCCCTCGATCCGCTGGGTCGTCGAGATGTTGACCACCGCCGGCAACAACCTTTCCGCGAGATCGGCGAAATTCTCGGGCGCGGCGCGGGCAAAGGCCTCGCCGGACGTCATCAATCCGGCCACGAAGGCCAATACCGCTACGCCCGCCGCCGTTCGGGTCCGCACCCCGCGCAGCTTGGTTGCGCCCCCGGGGGCGCCGTTCGTTTGGTTCATCGCGCGAATCACGGCATTCTTCTCCTTAGGTGCGATTCGGGCGGTCGTCATCATAGATGATTCCCGCGTGCCTGCCATCTAGTGTTCACGTCCGAGGCATGCAAGACCGGTCGCTGAAACCTAGGTTCGCGACCGTTCATCCCCTGACGAGCCAGACGATCCCCACCCCCGTCGCGGCCATGACCAGGCCCGCGTTGCGAAGCCGGCCCGGCGGCTGCGTCTGCAGGACGGCCATCATCCGCTTCATGCCGTCGGGAAAGAGCGCGTACAAGGTCCCTTCGATCGCGATGGCGAGCGCGAGCCCGGTCAAGAGATCCGACATGGTGCCTCACGTGAAAAAGGCGTAGCGGGCGGCGGCCCGACTCGGACCACGACCCGGGGCGGCGATTTAGAGCGCCGGCGTGGGCGCGCCTATCGCTGCGTCGGTTCCTCGCCGGTGATGTCTCCGAAGAAGCGGAAGTAGTCGCTGTCGGGGCGCAACACCATTGTCGTGTCGTCCGGGCCCATCGCCTTGCGGTAGGATTCGAGCGAGCGCAGGAACGAATAGAACTCGATTCCCGCGTTGTGGGCCTCGCCGAGAATCCGCGTCTCGGCGGCCTCGCCCTCGCCGCGCAGGATCTCGGATTTCTGGGTCGCGTCGGCGAGAATCACGATTCGCTTCTTGTCGGCGGTGGCGGTGATTCGCTGCTTGATCTCGTCGCCCTCGGCGCGCAGCAGGTTGGCCTCGCGCTCGCGCTCCGAGCGCATCCGGTCGAAGACGTTGTTGGCGATTTCCACGGGCAGGTCGGAGCGCCCGATGCGCACGTCGACGATCTCGATGCCGAACTGATCCTCGGCGACCGTATTCACCTCGTCGTGGATGCGGCGCATGATGTTGTCGCGCTCGGGTGACAGAAGGTCGGTCAAGGGGTGGAGACCGACCACGTTGCGAACGCTTGAGTTCAAGGTCGCCCCGAGGCGGTCGCGGAGCCGCCCCTCGTTGTTCGCCGACTGATAGAAACGCAATGGATCGATGATGCGGTAACGCGCGAAGGCGTCGACGTTGATGCGCTTTTGGTCCGAAAGCAGGACCTGTTCGGCGGGCGGATCCATGTCGAGGATGCGCCTGTCGAACCTAACGATGTTCTGGACGAAGGGGATCTTCACGTTGAGGCCCGGATTGCGGATCACCCGCTTCGGTTCGCCCAACTGAAGCACGATCACCTGTTCGCGCTGATCGACCGTGAACAGCGTTCCGAAGGCGACGACGCCGAGCGCGATGACGATCAACCCGAAGATCGCGGCCGGGTTTCTCATTGGTTGGTGCCTCCGGTGGAGCGCTTGCGCAGCTCGTTCAACGGAAGGTAGGGAACGACCCCGGAGCCGCCTCCGGGACCGGAGTCGATGATGACCTTGTCGGTGCCCCGCATCACCTCTTCCATGGTCTCCAGATAGAGCCGCTGACGCGTGACCTCGGGTGCGATCTTGTACGATTCGTAGACCGCGAGGAAGCGCTGCGCCTGGCCTTCGGCCTCGAGCACCAGCCTCTCCTTGTAGGCGGTGGCCTCCTGGATGATCTTCTCGGCCTCGCCGCGCGCCGTCGGCACGACCCGGTTCTCGTACGCCTGGGCCTCGTTCTGTTTGCGCTCCTTGTCCTGGCGGGCGCGCTGGACCTCGTTGAAGGCGTCGATGACCGCGCCGGGGGGATCCACCTTCAACAGCTTGACCTCGCTGATTGAAATACCCGAGCCGTACGTGTCGAGAATGCGCTGCATGAGGGTGCGGGTCTTCTGTTCGACCGGGGTCCGCCCCCCGGTCAGCGCCTGTTCCAGGGTGGTTTGGCCGACCACCTCGCGCATGGCGCTTTCGGCGACGGCTTTCACGGTCGCCTCGGGGTTGCGGATGTTGAACAGGAACTCGCCCGCGTCCTTGACCTTCCAGAAAACCGTGAAGTCCAAATCGGCGATGTTCTGATCGCCCGTTAGCATCAGGCTTTCCTCGGGCACGTCGCGGATCGCGTTCGACGTTACCCGCCCGGACTCGTCGGCGCCGCGCAGCCCAACCTCGACCCGGTTGATCACCTCGACGTTGGGCGTCATCACGGTGCCGATCGGCGAGGGAAAGAACCAGTTGAGGCCCGGATCCGTGGTCTGGATCCAGCGGCCGAACAACAGAACCACCCCTTGTTCGGCAGGCTGAACGCGGTAGAACCCGCTGGCCAGCCAGATTGCCGCGACCGCGATCACGATGAGCGCGATCCCGCGCCCGGATCCCAACCGACCGGGCATAATGCGCTTGAACGCGTCCTGGCCGCGGCGCAGGATATCCTCGATATCGGGCGGTTGCGGGCCGGCCGGCCCGCGACCCCAGGGGCCTTGACCGCCGCCCTGTGGGCTCCATGCCATGAGAAAAGCTCCTTTGTGCCGCCGCGCCCGCCGCGCGGTGTCGAACCGGCGTTCGCAACCTTGAGCACGCGGCGTGAGCGCTTATAACTAGGGGACCCGCGCCGCGGATCGGATGCGCTCACCCTTGCGCATGTTTATAGGCTAGCGAAGCGGAACGCGCAACGCCAGCCCCGGCCGTGGGCGGGCCTGGGCGCTGGGGAGGGAGCATCGACCATGGCGGACGTCACCGAAACGCAAATCCTCGAGGCGCTGAAAGAGATTCGCGATCCCGATCGCGGCGCCGGCATCGTCACGCTGGGAATGGTGTCGGGCCTTCAGGTGCGGGACGGACACGTGGCTTTCGCCATCGAGGTCGACGCCCAGCGCGGACCCGCGCTCGAAGACTTGCGCAAGCAGGCGGAAGAGGCCGTTCATCGCCTTGCGGGCGTGCTTTCCGCCACCGTCGTTCTGACCGCGGAAAGGCCCGCCGAGGCCGCCGCCGGCGCGTCCGGCCCGGCCGCCGGGGCGCGGCCCGGCGGCGGACGCCCGCCCGCCGCGATGCTGCTGCCCGAGATCGGCGCCATCG
>JASMAE010000061.1 GCA_030754475.1 Rhodospirillales bacterium | reverse complement strand
GGCGGCGACCGCGTCACGCTCTATATCCGGACCGGCCGGGCGGGCCGAGACACGGCGTTTCGCTTCGCCTCCGAGAGCGGCGTCTCCGCCTTCTACTGGATCGACGGGCCGATGGGCTACGCGGTTTCCGCGAAGATGCCGCGCCAGGGTCTGCTCGAGATCGCGCGCATGGTCTACGAAGGGCTGTAGGACTGAGGTGAGCGAACGCGTTTATCGCGCTCAGTCGAAGAGCTTTTCGATCTCGTCCTGGCTGATGCCTTCGCCGGCGTGCCGCGGGCCGTGGAGGAGATTCTCATCCTCCGTCTTCTCGGGGTCGAGGTCGATTTTGATCTCGTCGAGGGTCGATTTTACCTAGATGTCGATGAGGGCGTTGCAGCCGAGCCGGTATGATCCGTCCCATGCATAGCGTTTTCGTATATGGCACCCTCAAGCGCGGGTTTCCGAATCATGAGGCGGGGATGAACGGGCAACGCTTCTTGGGACGCGCCCGGACCTGCGACGCCTTTCCTCTGGTCGTCGCGGGCAGTTGGTATTCGCCGACGTTGATCTTCGAGCCCGGTGTCGGGCGGTGCGTGTTTGGCGAAGCTTTCGAGGTGGGCGATCCCGCACTTGCAGGATTGGATGTCATCGAGGGAACGCATCTCCCGCTCGGCTACGACCGCGTGCGGATCCCGATCGAGAGCGTGGACGATGGAGTCGTCTTCGACGCGTGGACGTATGTCAAGAATCGCGCCCGGATCGCCGAGATTCACTCGGAAATGTTGGCGGAGTATCACCTTGATTCCAGATACGTGCCCCCCTTGGCGCGCATGCCCAATTGAGACGATCCTCAGATGGGCTCCGGGGGAACCGGGCGGGGGTGCGGGCTGGTGCCGACCAGGCGGATAAAGCGCTAGTGGGGCTTACCTGAATCGTTTCCCATCAGCAGCTTGGACGCCAGAAGCCGAAGCTTCCTCCGCTCCTCCGCAGAGAGGTTCGCAAACACCTTGGATTGGCGTCGCTGGATCGCAAGCGCGCTGCGGATGAGCACTTCGCGCTCGGGCGGCGTCTCCGCTTCCGGCTCGCCGGCCGAGGTGCCACGATCCAGCCTAGTTTGGGGCCGAGATTCGGATTCCTCGCCGGTCGCGCGCGTGTCGACGAGGGAATTTTCGAGCGCCTCGATGGTGTCGTCTTCGGGCGTCTCGGGTTCGGGCGAACCTTCTTTGACGGGCTCATCCGCGCTTGGCGAGGGGGCGGCGTCACGGTCACGAGGAATCGTCCGGGCCTTCTTTTTGCGCGGTGCGCCGGCGATCAGCGAACGGGCCTTGGAAATGATCCGTTTCACCCGCAGCTCCCTTTCATTCCCAGCCGGCTCGTCCGGCGAGACGCCGCTTGGTGTTCCATCCGATGACAGATACGGCCTCCGCGCGGCGATCGCGATTATACTACGCGCGATCTGGGTCGGGGTGGCCCGAATAAGGAACCGGCGATGACCGAGGCGTTGATGCGCTCGCTTTTCCACGCGGCCGTGGCGCGCGCCCTGCCTGCGCGATGCGTTCCTCCATATCTTCCCGCCCCGCCCCGGGGCCGCACCATCGTGGTCGGCGCGGGAAAGGCGGCCGCCGCAATGGCCAAGGCGGTCGAGGACAATTGGCCCGGACCCATTGGCGGACTCGTGGTCACGCGTTACGGCCATGGCGTGCCGTGCCGGCGGATCGAGGTCGTCGAGGCCGCCCACCCGGTTCCCGACCGCCGCGGCCAAGCAGCCGCCTTGCGGATCCTCGATCTCGTGCGCGGGATGGGCGCGGACGACCGGGTATTGTGCCTGATCTCGGGCGGCGCATCGGCCTTGCTTTCGCTGCCGGCGCCGGGCGTCACCCTGGCCGACAAGCAAGAAATCGGCGCCCGGATGCTCAAGTCGGGGGCGACGATCGCCGAGATCAACTGCGTTCGCAAGCATCTGTCGGGCATCAAAGGCGGCCGTCTCGGCGTTGCGGCGCGACCGGCGTCTTTGCTGACGTTGGCGATTTCGGACGTCCCCGGCGACGATCCGTCGGTGATCGCGTCCGGCCCGACCGTGGCCGATCCCAGCAGCTCGGCCGATGCGCTCGCGGTTCTCGAAAAATATGACATCAATCCGCCGGCGGCGATCGTCGAACGGCTGCGCAGTTGCGCCGACGAAACGCCGAAACCCGGCGATCAACGCCTGTCGCACGCCCGATTCACGTTGGTGGCAACTCCTGCGAACGCGCTCGAAGCCGCGGCGGCGCTGGCTCGGGCGCGTGGCTACCGGGCAGTGGTGCTGGGCGACGCCGTCGAGGGCGAGGCGCGCGTCGTCGCGCGCGAGCACGCCGAAATCGCGCTTCGCACCGATGGACCGAGCGTGCTCGTCTCCGGCGGCGAGACCTGGGTGCGGGTGCGCGGCGGCGGTCGGGGCGGCCGCAACGCCGAGTATTTGCTGGCGCTCGCCCTCGCGCTTGAGGGGCGCGCGGGCGTACACGCCATCGCCTGCGACACCGACGGTATCGACGGAACCGAGGCCAACGCCGGCTGCGTGATCGGCCCCGAAACGCTGGCGCGCGCCCGCCGCCTCGGCGTGGACGCCGACGCGCATCTCGACGACAACGACGCGTTCGGTTTCTTCGCCGCCCTTGACGATCTGGTGGTCACGGGTCCGACCCGAACCAACGTGAACGATTTTCGCGCTATTGTCGTAGAAGGCGTGAGCGGGGCGTAACATGATCCGGATTGATACGGCGCCAGGGCCGTGACGGTGATGCGATCGTCGGGCGCAGGCGCGCGCATCCGCGACCACATTTGACAGGGCGTATTGAAACCATGCGACGAACGCGAAACGCCAAGATCGTCGCCACGCTTGGGCCGAGCAGCTCGACCGCTGCCGCCATCGCCGAGCTTGCCGACGCCGGCGCGGACGTGTTCCGGCTCAACTTCAGCCACGGAACCCACGAAGACCATAAGCTGAGGCTCGACACCATCCGCGATCTGGAGGTGCGCATCGGCCATCCCATCGGCGTCATGGCGGACCTTCAGGGACCCAAGCTCCGAATCGGGGACATCGCGGGGGGACAGGTCGAGCTTCGCGTCGGCGATGCGTTTCGCCTCGATCTTGATCCCGCGCTCGGCGACCAACAGCGGGTGGCGCTGCCCCATCCCGAGATCTTCTCGGTATTGAAACCCGGAATGGAGGTGCTCCTCGACGACGGTAAGGTCCGCCTCAAGGTGGACCGATGCGACCCGGCTTCAGCCGACATGAAAGTCGTAACCGGCGGCACGCTCTCGGACCATAAGGGCGTGAACGTGCCCAGCGCCATCCTCGGGGTGTCGTCGCTGACCGAGAAGGACCGCCGCGACTTGAGCTACGCGCTTCAGCTCGGGGTCGACTGGGTCGCGCTTTCGTTCGTCCAGAAGCCGGACGATGTGGCCGAGGCGCGGAAGCTCATCGGGCAGGAGGCGGGCGTGCTGGTCAAACTCGAGAAGCCCGCGGCGATCGACCGGCTGGAGGAGATCGTCGACCTCGCCGACGCGGTCATGGTCGCGCGCGGCGACCTCGGCGTCGAGCTGCCGCCCGAGGACGTACCGGGCCTGCAGAAGCGTATCATTCGCGCTTGCCGCCATGCCGGCAAGCCGGTCGTCGTGGCGACCCAGATGCTGGATTCGATGGTTCACTCGCCGACCCCGACACGGGCCGAAGCGTCCGACGTTGCGACAGCCGTCTACGACGGCGCCGATGCCGTCATGCTGTCGGCCGAGACGGCGGCCGGCGACTACCCCGTCGAATCGGTCAACATGATGGATCGCATCATCCAACGGGTGGAGCGCGATCCGCTTTACAGGACGATCCTCGAGGCCGAGCGCTACCAGCCCGAGGCGACGTCGGCCGATGCGATCACGCGCTCGGCCCGGCAGGTGGCGCAGACGATCTCGGCGGCGGCGATCGTCACCGCCGCCGTACCGCCGCGGGGAAGCGCCTCGAGGGCGAGGAGAAGCATGTTGAGCGCGAGCTTGACCGGATCGACGCCAATCGAAAGCGTGGCGTCGATCGCCGCATCCCAGCGCAGCTCGA
>JASMAE010000060.1 GCA_030754475.1 Rhodospirillales bacterium | reverse complement strand
CGGCGATGAAATCGGCGGGCACCAGATGCGGGCCCTGGTGGAGGTGCTGGTAGAAGGCGTGCTGGCCGTTGGTGCCGGGCTCGCCGAAGACGATTGCGCCGGTTTGATGCGCGACCGGGCGCCCGTCGCGGGTCACGCTTTTGCCGTTGCTCTCCATATCGAGCTGCTGGAGGTAGGCAGGAAAACGCGCGAGCGATTGATCGTAGGGCAGGACCGCATGGGCCTGGGCGCCGAAGAATTCGTTGTACCAGATGCCGATGAGCGCGAGCACGACCGGCATGTTGGCCTCAAGCGGTGCCGCCAGGAAGTGCTGGTCCATGTCGCGGGCCCCGGCGAGCAAGTCGGCGAAGCGGTCCATCCCGACGGCGATCGCGATCGACAGCCCGACCGCCGACCACAGCGAATAGCGCCCGCCGACCCAGTCCCAGAAGGTGAACATGTTCTCGGGCGCGATGCCGAACGCGGCGACCGCGTCCGCGTTGGTCGAAAGGGCGACGAAGTGACGCGGCACCGCGTCCTCGCCCAGCGCCGCACTCAGCCACCCGCGCGCCGATCGCGCGTTGGTCAGCGTTTCCTGAGTCGTGAAGGTCTTGGAGGCGACGACGAACAAGGTGGTGGCGGGATCGCTGCGCCCGAGCGCCTCGGCCAAGTGGGTCCCGTCGACGTTGGAGACGAAGTCCACCGCCAATCGTTCGTGGCGGTAGGCGCCAAGCGCCTGGACCACCATGGCGGGGCCCAGGTCCGAACCTCCGATCCCGATGTTGACGACGGTCTCGATCGGCTTTCCCGTATGCCCCGTCCAGCGGCCGTCGCGAACGTCGTCCGAGAACGCGCGCATGTGCGCGAGCACGCTTCTCACGTCGGCCCGCGCGTCGCGGCCATCCACCACCAGCGGCGGCCCGTCCGGATCGCGCAGCGCGGTGTGCAGCACGCTGCGCCCCTCAGTCGTGTTGATCCTCTCGCCCGTGAACATGCGATCGCGCCAGGTTTCCACCCGGGACTCGCGGGCAAGTTCGACGAGTAGGCGCATGGTCTCGGACGTAATCCGGTTCTTGGCATAGTCGAGGAGCATGTCGCCAAGGCGGATCGAGAACGTCTCGAAGCGGTTCGGATCGCCCGCGAACCAGTCCCGCATATGGGCCTGCCCGATCGCCTCGAAATGGGATCGGAGCGCCTTCCAGGCGGGCGAGTCACGGGGTTCGGTCATGGCATGGGCGTCGGTGCGTGAGCACGATCACGCGGGTGAGACTAGCAAAGAAGGCGGCCCCGGACCAGGGCGCGAACGTAGCTGCTTCCTTACCCGTCTTCCGAGAGTTCTTCGGGCTCGCCCACGATGACGGTGGTGAGACGCCCGGGCGCGAGCAGCTCGCTCGCCACGCGGTTCACGTCGTCCAGCGTCACCGCCTCGATCAGGCTGTTCCGCTTCTCGATATAGTCGATGCCGAGCCCGTCGAGCTGGATGCCGACGAGGATCGCGGCGATGCGCCCGCTCGCCGAGAACCGCAAAGGATACGAGCCGGTGAGGTAGGTCTTGGCATCGCCCAACTCGGCCGCACTGATTCCGCTTTCCGCCATGCGCCGCCACTCGGATCGAATGACGTCTACGGTTTCGGCGACTCGCGCGTTGGCGGTGCCGGCGCCGCCAGAAACCAAGCCCGCATGCTCGAACGTGACGAGGTAGCTGTAAACCCCGTAGGCAAGGCCGCGCTTCTCGCGCACCTCGCCGTACAGGCGCGAGGTAAACCCGCCCCCGCCGAGGACGTAGTTCATCACATAGGCGGCGTAGAAATCGGGATGCTCTCGTTTCAGGCCGGGCTGGGCGAAGGCCACCGCGCTCTGCGGAAACGGCTTGCGGACGACGACGGTTTCGCCCGAAGCACGGGGCTCGGCCTCGGGCACGGTCCACGCCTCAGCGGCGGCGCGGAGGTTCGCGAAGGTGGATTCCAACAGGACCGCGAGCTCTTCCGCGCGGATGTCACCGACGACGCCGATGACCAGGTTGTCGCGGCCGAAGCGGGCGCGGGCGAACGCCGCGAGATCAGTGGGCGTGATCCGGGCGACGCTTTCGGGCGTTCCCGCAACCGGCCGGCCGTAGGCGTGGTCTGGAAACAGGAG
>JASMAE010000059.1 GCA_030754475.1 Rhodospirillales bacterium | reverse complement strand
AGCCTGGCGAGCGCAGGCACCTCCGAAAGCAGCAGCCGGACGAGCGTCGCCAGCGTCGTCGTTCCGGCGAGGTCGGCCCCGTAGGAGCACAGATCGACGCCGGTCAGCACGATTTCGCAGTAGCCGGCCTCGCAGAGGCTTCGCGCCTGGGTCACCGCCGCAGAGATGGGAACGCTGCGGTTGGGTCCGCGCACGAACGGGATGATGCAAAACGTACAGCGATGGTCGCAGCCTTGTTGCACCTGGAGGTACGCTCGGGCACGGCCTTCGGGGCCGGCCAGCGCCGTAAGGCCGTTCCAAGGGAGTCGCGGCCGGGCGCCGCCGGGGCCCGGATCCGTCCCGCTCGTCCGCGCCGTGCGGGCCAAGGCTTCGGGCGCGTACCGGGCCGGGTCCAACTTGGCGGCGTTACCGAGAACGTGATTCACTTCCGTCATGGAAGCGAAGCACTCCGCGTCCAACTCAGCCGCGCACCCGGTGACGATGAGGCGCGCGCTCGGATTCTCGCGGCGCAGGCGGCGGATCGCCTGGCGCGCTTGGCGGCACGCTTCGGCGGTAACCGCGCAAGTGTTGACGACGATCGCGTTCTCGAGCTCCGCGGCGCGGGCGTTGGCCCGGATGATCTCGGATTCGAAGGCGTTCAGCCGGCAGCCGAAGGTGACGACGCGGGGCTCGGTCGCGGCGCTCATGACGCGCTCGCGAGCGAAGGCGCGAGCGTGCCCGAGAAGGTGGCCGCGACCGGCCCGGTCATCAACACGTGGCCGTCGTCGAGGCGCTCGATTTCGAGCGTTCCGCCGTCGAGAATCACCGCGCCCGCGCTTGCGGCGAGGCCGCGAAGGTTGGCGGCTACGAGCGCCGCGCAAGCGCCGCTGCCGCACGCCGGCGTGATGCCGACGCCCCGCTCCCAAACGCGGACGCGCAGCGTCTTCGGCGAAAGCACGGTGACGACCTCGACGTTGGTGCGCTCGGGGAACAGTTCGTGGCGCTCGAGGGCGGATCCGAGGGGCCCGAGGTCCACGGCTTCCGCGTCGTCGACGAAGAATACGGCATGCGGGTTGCCGACGTTCACCGCGACCGGGTCGGCGAGCGGGCCAAGCGCGATCCCGAGGTGAAGCGTGTCGCGCGGCTCGGCAAGCGGAATCTCGTTCCAGGCCATGCGCACCGGACCCATATCGACCGCGATCATGCCGTTTTCGGCGCGGTGCGCCCTGAGGGTGTCGTGCGCGGTCTCGATCATCGCTTCGTCCGCGCCGCGCTCGTCCATGATCTTGGCCGCGACGCAACGCGCGGCGTTGCCGCAGGCGAATACCTCGCCGCCGTCGGCGTTATAGATGCGAACGAAGACGTCGGCGCGGCCGTTGCGCGCCGCCTCGAGGATGATGAGCTGGTCGCAGCCGACGCCTGTGCGTCGGTTCGCGACCGCCCGCACCTGATCGGCGTCGAGGTGAACCGCTCCGCGCCGACCATCGAAAACGACGAAATCGTTGCCGAGGCCGTGCATCTTGTTGAAGCTGAGGCCCGTCATGGCGCCGTGCATAGCGCGGCGCGCGCGCTCAAGTCCAATGGATTCGCGACGGCCCGGACCGGGGGAAAGGGCGGGACGATTTGGTGACGGCGGCGCGGCCGCGAACGGCCAGGTAGAAGAGTTAGCTCGGCCCGGCGCGCGCCGCTCAACGCTTGGGGCGCGGACCCGCGAGTGACTTCACGAACTGGGAAAGGCGCTTGCGGACCTGGAGGTCCGGTATTCGGAAATAGTTGTGCATGAGTTCGATCGCCACGCGCGAGCTCAGCGGATCGTGCTGAAAAATGGCGGTGTCCTCCGACAGGCCGCGCCGGGGGCTCCGCGCCCGACGGGCGGCGCCTTCCTCGACACCCTCGTAGAAGTAGGTAACCTCCACGCCCAAGGCCTTGGCGACCTTGTAAAGGTTGCTGGCCCCGATCCGATTGGTGCCGTTCTCGTATTTCTGGACCTGCTGGAAGGTTACGCCGATCGCCTTTCCCAACTTAGTTTGGCTGAGCCTCAGGCCCACCCGTCGCGCCCGGATACGCGTGCCGACGTACGCGTCGATGGGATCGGGTCCGCCTTTCGGGTTTCTTTTCTTCATGATTGCTTCGCCTTTTCACCAGAGGCCACGGCGGTGGCCGGGTTGGCGTTTGCCGCACCGGCAGCGAGCGACGCGCCCCGAACCTTTCCGAGAGCAAACCTCCGACATCTCCCCAGTTCAAATCGAATGCGCCTACCGTGCCACGCCGGTGACGAAGGTCGGGGTGGCGATGATTCAATTGCTTCAAGCGCAACCGGTTCCAAACGCTATTTAGCACAGATCGGCACGGGTTTGAATTCACAATGGCTGGCCACGCTTTCAAGTTCGCGGGTGTCTGGCCACGGGGCGCGTATGCTTGACTTGCGCCAGGCGCGTTTCTAGAGTGCGCCGCGTCGAAACCCAGTTGCGCCCGAGCCCTTTGCCTTGCGGGGCGCCGCCAGTTCGCGAGTATCGCGCACTGGCGCCTTTTGCGTTGGAGTGAATGCCACCGTGTTCGGATCGTTGACCGAGCGTCTGGGCGCCGTGTTCGAGCGCCTTCGCAAGAAAGGCGCGCTCAGCGAATCCGACGTCGCCGACGCCATGCGCGACGTCCGCGTCGCCCTGCTCGAGGCCGACGTGGCTTTGCCGGTGGTCAAGGACTTCATCGCCGCGGTCGGAGAGCGGGCGCACGGCCAAGACGTGATTCGCAGCGTCACGCCCGGCCAGATGGTCGTCAAGATCGTCCACGACCACCTGGTCGAGATGTTGGGCGCCGAACCGTCGCCGCTGGCCACGGCGGGAACCCCGCCGGTGTCCATTCTTCTGCTCGGTCTCCAGGGTTCCGGCAAGACCACGACCGCGGCCAAGCTCGGCCGGCATCTCGTCCGGCGCGAGCGCAAGAAGGTCCTGCTGGCCTCGCTGGACGTGAACCGGCCGGCGGCCCAGCAGCAGCTCGCCGTCCTCGGCGAGCAGGCGGACGTGCCCGTCCTTGCGTTCATTCTCGGCGAGCAGCCCAAGGCGATCGCCGTCCGCGCGATGGAGACGGGACGCCGCGAAGGATACGACGTGATCGTCTTCGACACCGCGGGCCGCATGAACGTAGACGAGGCGCTGATGGCGGAGGCCGCGGAGATCCGCGATTTGGTCCGTCCCATCGAAAGCCTCCTGGTGGCGGACGCCTTGACCGGCCAGGACGCCGTGGCCGTCGCGCGCGCCTTTTCCGAGCAGGTGGGGTTGAGCGGAATCGTGCTGACGCGCGTCGACGGCGATGCCCGCGGCGGGGCGGCCCTTTCCATGCGCGCCGTCACGGGATGTCCGATCAAGCTACTCGGCGTCGGTGAGAATCTGGACGACCTCGAGCCGTTTCAGGCGGAGCGGATCGCGGGCCGCATCCTGGGCCAGGGAGACGTGGTCGGCCTCGTCGAGAGGGCGTCCGAGGTCATCGAGGGCGAGGAGGCCGAAAAGCTCGCTGAAAAGATGCTGCGGGGCCGCTTCACGCTCGAAGACATGGCCGCCCAACTCGGCCAGGTGCGCAAGATGGGCGCGCTGGACGGCCTTCTCGGCATGTTGCCCGGCGTCGGCCAAGTTAAGCAGCAAATCGCGCGCGCCAGCATCGACGACAAGGCGATCATCCGCCCGGAGGCGATCATCCGGTCGATGACCACCGCCGAGCGACGCAACCCGAAGATTCTCAACGGCTCGCGTCGGCGCCGCATCGCCGCCGGCTCGGGCACGTCCGTTCAGGACGTCAACCGTGTGCTCAAACAGTACCAGCAGATGAGCACGATGATGAAGAAGATGGGCAAGCTTGGGAAAAAGGGGCTGTCGCGCGGCGGCGGCTTTCCCGGCGCCATGATGCCACCCCTGCCGCCCGGCCCGATCAAATTGTGAGCAGGCTCTGAACGATCGTGCGAATGCACGACATACGAGGAAGAATGACGCCATGTTGAGAATTCGACTGTCCCGCGCCGGCGCCAAGAAGCGCCCCTTTTACCGCATCGTCATCGCCGATTCGCGCAAACCCCGCGACGGCCGGTTCATCGAGCGGGTCGGGACCTACAATCCCATGGTGACTAAGGACCACCCCGATCGCTTGCGATTGGTCGAGGACCGCATTCGCCACTGGCTCGGGGTCGGCGCCACACCGTCGGACCGGATCGCGCGATTCCTCGGCCATGCCGGCATCATCGAGATGCCGGCAATTCCGCAACAGACTCGGAAGAACCAACCGCGCGCCAAGACGCTGGAGCGCATTAAGGCGGCCGCCGAGGCAGCCGAATCGGCGCAGAAGGCGGAGGCGGAGGCGGCTGCGGCGCCGGCTGAGGAAGCGCCGGCCGAGGAGGCCGCCGCCGGGGAAGCACCGGCCGAGGAGGCCCCCGCCGAAGAGGCGCCGGCGGCGGAAACGCATGCGGACGACGAGGAGAAGTCGGCGACGTGATCGGCGTCGATCCGGCGTCGGTCCAACCGGGGACGCGCACCCATGGTGACCAAGCTGATCTGTGTCGGCATTCTTACGGGCGCACGGGGGCTGAGGGGCGAGGTGCGGATCAAGAGCTTCACCGACGAGGCGGCCGACATCGCGGCCTACGGTCCCCTCACCGACGAGAGCGGCGTCCGGACGTTCCAGCTTAGCGTCTCGGGTCTCGTCAAGAATCACGTCGTGGCCCGCATCGAAGGCATCGACGACCGCGACGCGGCACTGGCCCTCAAGGGCACGCGCCTTTATCTCGCGCGTGAGGCGTTTCCCGAGACGCCGAGGGACGAATACTACCACGTCGATTTGATCGGGCTGAGCGCGGCACAAAAGGACGCTGACGGCGGGCCGGACGAGGTCTTCGGAACGGTCACGGCGGTCCACGACTTCGGTGCCGGCGACATCCTCGAAATCGACCGCGGCGGCGGCGAAACGATCATGGTTCCCTTCACCCGCGCCGTCGTCCCGGAGGTCGATCTGGCGGGCGGCAGTTTGGTCATCGTTCCGCCCGCGGGAATCGTCGTCGACGAAGCCGAGCCCAAGCGCCGGCAGCCCTCGGGCGCGGCGCGACCGGTGGCCGCAAGGAAGCGTGAGAGCGGCAAGGCGGGCCACGCGAACGCGGATCACGGCGTGGGGCGCGCGGATCAGGGAAAACGAGGTCGGCCATGACAGCGATTCGCGAAGCCGCACGTTGGCGCGTCCGCGTGCTGACGTTGTATCCCGAGATGTTTCCGGGGCCGCTGGCCATGGCGCTCGCGGGACGGGCGCTGAACCGCGGCCTTTGGGCGCTGGAAACGGTGGACATTCGCGACTTCGCACGCGATAAACACCGCACCGTCGACGACGCGCCGTTCGGCGGGGGGGCCGGCATGGTGATGCGGCCGGATGTCGTCGACGCGGCAATAGCGTCTGCGACGACGCCGGATTTCGGCGGCCCCTTGATTCACTTGACCCCGCGCGGGCAGCCGCTCACCCAGGCGCGGGTCGCGGAGTTCGCGCGAGCGCCGGGGGCGGTCATCTTGTGCGGGCGCTTCGAGGGCGTCGACGAGCGGGTGGTCGCGGCGCGCGGCCTCGACGAGGTCAGCCTCGGCGATTTCGTGCTTTCGGGGGGCGAACCGGCCGCCATCGCCCTGATCGACGCGTGCGTGCGTCTGCTACCCGGGGTCGTTGGCAGGCGAGAGTCTCTGGACGACGAGAGTTTCGTAGGCGGGCTTCTGGAGTACCCGCAGTACACGCGGCCTCGCCGCTGGCGCGACCGGCGCGTTCCGGAGGTGCTCATGTCCGGCGACCACGGCCGCGTCGCCGAGTGGCGGCGACTGCGCGCCGAGGAAGCGACGCGCGAACGCCGGCCGGACCTGTGGGCCGCGTACGTCGAGCGCGCGTCCGCGCAAGAACGCGCCGACACCGGAGGCTCTCGATCGGGCCACGTGCCGGGGACCGGCCGAGGGGATCACAAGCGCCGGCGATCGGTGTGAAGCAGAGGATTGTTGCGATGGACGTCATCACGGAATTCGAAAGCGAACAAGTTACGGCGCTGAGCGCGGAACGGCCCATCCCCGAATTCCGCCCGGGTGATCTGCTCCGGGTAAACGTCAAGGTGATCGAGGGATCGCGCTCGCGCGTCCAGGTGTTCGAGGGCGTGTGCATCGCCCGCAAGAACGCCGGCCTCAACTCGTCGTTCACGGTTCGCAAGGTGTCCTACGGCGAGGGCGTCGAGCGCGTCTTCCCGGTCTATTCCACGTCGATCGCGGGTATCGACGTGGTTCGCCGGGGCGCCGTCCGCCGCGCCAAGCTTTATTACCTGCGCAAGCGTTCGGGCAAATCTGCCCGCATCGCCGAGCGCGTCGAGAGCGGCGGTACCAGAGGCAAGGCCCGATCCACGGCGAAGACGGCCGCCGGCAAGGCGGCGCCCGAAAGCGCAGAGGCGGCCGCGGACGGGGCCGTTCCCAAGGTCTGAGCCCGCCGCGGCACCCCGGAACACCGCAGATGGACAAGCCCCGCACCCTGTTCGATAAGATCTGGGAGAGCCACCTCGTCGACGTTCAGGACGACGGAACCTGCCTCCTGTACATCGATCGCCACCTCGTCCACGAGGTCACCAGCCCCCAGGCCTTCGAGGGCCTGCGGATGTCGGGCCGCAAGGTGCGTCGCCCGGAGGCGACGCTCGCGGTCGCCGATCACAACGTCCCCACCACCGACCGCAGCGCCGGCATCGAGGACGCGGAATCCCGGATCCAAGTTGAGACGCTGGAAGCCAACTGCGCCGAATTCGGGATCACCTACTTTTCCATGACCGACGTCCGCCAGGGGATCGTGCACGTCATCGGCCCCGAGCAGGGCATGACGCTTCCCGGAACAACCTTGGTGTGCGGAGATTCGCACACCGCCACGCACGGCGCCTTCGGGGCGCTGGCGTTCGGCATCGGGACCTCCGAGGTCGAGCACGTGCTGG
>JASMAE010000058.1 GCA_030754475.1 Rhodospirillales bacterium | reverse complement strand
GCGACGCCGACGGCCGGGTGCGCGCGAGCTTCTGCGTGCTCTACATGACGGGCTGGGCGCCGGATCCCTCGCAGCAACGCCCGCTCGCGCCGGGCAGCGCGCAATCGAGTCTCGCCGCCGCGCTTGCGAACACCCCGTCTCGCCCAGGCGCAAGGGCGCCGCGACCGGTTGCGGGCGCGAAGCGCCGCCGCTAGACCGGATCGTGGTCGCCTGCAATCGCTTTATCGCGATCCGCCGATCGCGCGAACCTGGTCCATCTTATTGGAACAGAGCGGATTCGCGCGCCCGAGTGCAACCGCTTCGCAGTTCCAATCAGGCGCGATCCGCTCTAATCTCGGCCCCGGCAGCGACCGCAAGCGGGACCCTCGCCGTGGCAGACGTCTCCAAGTCCAACATGTCCAAAGCGTATTGCTGGGCACCCGAGCGCCGATGAAATTTCCCGATCCCTTGATCCCCGGCACTCTCGTCAGGCGCTACAAGCGGTTCCTGAGCGATGTCGAGATCGAAGACGGCGAGGTGGTGACCGCGCATTGTCCCAACCCCGGCTCCATGCTGGGCGTCGATGCGCCCGGGTCACGCGTGTGGCTGTCGCCGAACCGCAATCCGGAACGCAAGCTCCGCTACACCTGGGAATTGATCGATGTCGCGGGCGAGTTGGTGGGCATCAACACCTTTCACCCCAACGGACTGGTCGCGGCCGCCGTCGCCGAGGGCGCCGTGAGCGAGCTTGACGGCTACGAAAGCGCGCGCCGCGAGGTTCCGTACGGAAAAAACTCGCGCATCGATCTCTTGCTCGAGAGAGGCGGACGCCCGCCCTGTTACGTCGAGGTCAAGAACGTGACCATGCGCCGCGGCCGGGATGCGGACGCGCCGGCCGAGTTCCCCGACGCCGTCACGGCACGCGGCACCAAGCATCTCGGAGAACTCGCCGAGGTGGTGCGCCAGGGCGGACGGGCGGTGATGTTCTACCTGGTTCAACGCGGCGACTGCCGCCGGCTCGCGATGGCCGGCGACATCGATCCCCGGTATGCCGAGGCATTTTCGCGAGCCGTCGCGTCAGGCGTCGAGGTTTTGTGCTACGGGTGC
Organism: Rhodospirillales bacterium; assembly: GCA_030754475.1. GTDB lineage: Bacteria > Pseudomonadota > Alphaproteobacteria > Rhodospirillales > JASLLV01 > JASLLV01. Next base: position 2,528 of record JASMAE010000058.1, on the reverse strand, counting down.
CGGGTGACACCGGACGAGATCACGCTTTCGGCGCCCTTGGCCCTCGCCTGAGCGCGCCTACGAAACGGCAGATGCTATGATCGCGCCCGAATGGCATAATTGACCGATGCACGACGAAACCAGGAACTTTCGCGCCGGCGACGGCCGCCGGATCGTGATCCACGACGCCGATGATTTCGAGGGCATGCGGCGGGCGGGAAGGCTCGCCGCAGAGACCCTCGACACCATCACGCCGTTCGTGACGGCCGGGGTCACGACCGATCGCCTGGACCGGTTGTGCCACGACTTCATCGTCGCGAACGGGGCATCGCCGGCGCCGCTCGGCTACCGCGGCTATCCGAAATCCATCTGCACGTCGATCAACCACGTCGTCTGCCACGGCATTCCCGGCGACAAGCGGCTTCGGGACGGCGACATCATGAACATCGACGTGACCGTCATCCTCGACGGCTGGCACGGCGACACCAGCCGCATGTTTTTCGTCGGCACGCCGACGGTCAAGGCGCGGCGTCTGGTCGAGATCACCTTTGCCGCGCTGTGGGAGGGAATCAAGGTTGTCCGCCCGGGCGCCACGGTGGGCGACATCGGCCACGCGATCCAGGAATTCGCTGAATCGTACCGGTTTTCCGTGGTCCGCGATTTCTGCGGCCACGGGCTCGGGCGCGTTTTTCACGACGCCCCAAACATCATGCACTTCGGCCACTCGGGCGAGGGGCCGGTGCTCCGCGAGGGCATGTTCTTCACCATCGAGCCGATGATCAATGCGGGGCGCTACGGCGTGAAGATCCTCGGCGACGGCTGGACGGCGGTCACCAAGGACCGCTCGCTATCGGCGCAGTTCGAGCATTCGCTGGGCGTGACCGACGCCGGCCACGAGGTCTTCACGCTCTCGCCGGCCGGCCTCGATGCGCCGCCCTATGACGTGTCCGGACGTGGCTGAGACGGCCGATCACCTCGGTCACCGCCGGAGGCTGCGGGCGCGCTTCCTGAAGGGCGGCGGCGAGACGATGCCCGACTACGAGATGCTTGAGGTGCTGCTCTTCGGCGCGCAACCGCGCCGCGACGTCAAACCATTGGCCAAGGAGCTGTTGCGGCGTTTCGGCTCGTTCGCCGAGGTCATCAGCGCCGAGCCCGAACGGCTGCGCCAGATCGAAGGAATCGGCGAAGGTGCGGTGACGGCGCTCAAGGCCGTCCAGGCCGCGGCGCAGAGGCTGCTCCGCGACGGGGTCATGCAGCGCCCGGTGCTCAGCAATTGGGAGGCGCTCATGGATTATTGCCGGGCGAATCTCGCGTACGAGAAGACGGAGCGCTTCCAGATCCTGTTCCTCAACCGCAAGAACGTGCTCATCGCCGACGAGGTCCAGCAGAAGGGGACCGTCGACCATACGCCGGTCTATCCGCGCGAGATCGTGAAGCGGGCGCTGGAGCTGGGGGCGACGGCGCTGATCATGGTCCACAACCACCCGTCTGGCGACCCGACGCCGTCCGAGGCCGACATCGCCATGACGCGCGAGGTCAGGGACGCGGGCGACAAGCTGGGGATTGTGCTCCACGACCACGTGGTGGTCGCCAAGGGCGGCTACCAGTCGTTCAAAACGCTGGGCCTATTGTAAACACGCGTGTCCCGCGCCGTTCACGGCGGCGGCGCGAACACCTCCGATTCCTCGCTCACGCCCGCGAGCCGATGACGGCCGAGGCTCTCCCACTCCAGCGCCACGAGCCGGGCGAACGCCGTCGAGACCACCAGCGTCCGTCCCAGCGACTTGGTCAGCCCTTCGAGCCGGCTCGCTTCGTTCGCGGCCCGGCCGATCACCGAGAATTCGATCCGTTCGGGCACGCCGATGTTGCCGAACAGAAGCTCACCGAAGTGAAGCCCGATCCCGAAAGCGATCGCGTCCGCGCCCTCTGTGGCGCGGCGCGCGTTGACGGCCGCCATGCGCGCGCTTGCATCGCGCGATGCGGCAAGCGCCATGCGCGCGGCCCGTTCGGGTCCGCCGGGGCCCGAGATGGAGAAGATGGCGAGCACGGCGTCGCCGATGAAGCGCAGCACCTCGCCGCCGTGGTCGAGCACCGATCCCGCGGCGCACTCGAAATACTCGTTCAAGACGTCGAGGAACGCATCCGCGTTTAAGCGGTCCGCAAGCGCGGTCGAATCGCGCAAGTCCGAGAACCAGATCACGGCGGGGATCGTCTCGACGTCGCCAAGGCCGATCTGGCCGTCGAGCACGCGTCGCCCCGCGTGCGGTCCGAGGTAGGCCGAGACCACGTTGATCGCCGTCTGCTCGCGGGTCGCGATCTTGACCGCGACGCCGAGCCGCGGTTGCACGTGCTTGAGGATCCGGACGTGCTGGTCGTCAAAGCCGCCGGCGCGGTCGGTCGTCCACGAGGTGATCATGCCGTCGCGTCGGACGAGCGCCTCAGGGTCCTCGGCGAACGTCGTCACCATGCCGAGGTAATCTGTCGCACCTTGGCCCGCGAGCTCTTCCCACAGCGGAAACCGCGAGCGCTCCTTCACGTCATCGAGGCGC
>JASMAE010000057.1 GCA_030754475.1 Rhodospirillales bacterium | reverse complement strand
ATTGTCTTCGGAATGCCGATGAATTGAATTCCGCCTTGTTCCGCGAGGCGGCTCAGGATCTTCATGCTGCCGTCCCCTCCGATCCCGATCAGCGCCTGGAGATCGAGCTCCTTGAATCCCTCGATGACGTCGGACGAACGGTCCTGAACCGAGCCGTCGGGCATCCGATAGGCGAACGGGTCCCTTTTGTTGACGGTCCCAAGGATGGTGCCACCCATGCGCAGGACGTTGCCGGTGAAAATCCGAAGTGACAGTTCCTCGTACATCAAGGGCCGTTCGAGCAGGCCGCGCGTCCCTTCGTGAATTCCGATGACCGCCCAGCCGTAGCCATGGATCGCCCGCTGCACGACGGCGCGAATCGCAGCGTTCAATCCCGCACAGTCGCCACCGCTCGTCAAAACGCCGATACGCCGGATATCCCGAACCGCCATCACAACTCCCCACCTCGCCGCGAGCCCCGGAAGCGCCCGAGTGGCCCTCTACGAACGCGCTCGCGCCACGCCAAAGGCCGCGTCATCAATACCCTTTCGCGCCTATTCTTGATACAGTGCGGCCAATCGCACGAACCACTCGGAACACGATGGCTGACACTGGGACGCTGAAACGGCAACTGGAGCAGCTCAAGACCGAGCATCGCGACCTCGACGACATCATCATGCGGATCACCGAAGACCCGCCCTTCAATCAAATCCAGATCCAGCGGTTGAAAAAGAGAAAGCTCGCCCTCAAGGATCAAATCGCCCGATTCGAAAGCCGGCTGCTTCCCGACATCATCGCCTGACGGTTTCCCGTGATGAGATTCCGCCTAGGCGGCTGCTCGGCGGCGCTCCGTCCTACTTCTCCGCTTCTTCCTCGCGGATGTCCGCCGTGGCCAGGCGCGCGCATTCGGCCGCGGTGAGCACGTCGTCGACACTTTCGGACGGGCCCAGTTCATGCAATCCCCAGGCGATTTTCACGGCCAGCTTGTGTTCCCGCCAGCGGAACGGCACCGCCTCGAGAATCGAAACCAGCTCACCCGCCTTGTCCGCCGCGGCGTCCCCTTTCGCAAGCGCAAGCACGACGCCGAGGTCATAGCCCCCCAGCGAGCCGATCACGTCGCTCGTTCTGAGCGCGCCTGCGGCCGTGCTCGCGACGTGGACCAGCAGCGCCTCGGCGGCCGCGCGTCCCATGCGGCGTTTTGTTTCCGCGGCGCTTGTGACGTCCAGATAGAGGAAACTACTCGTTGTCTCGGTCTGCTCGGCTTGTTGCAGCACATGGGCGAGCTCACGCAGCAGGGCGCGGCAGTTGAGGACGGGAAGTAACGGATCCCGATCCGAGAGTTCCTCGAGGTAAGCCGCTTGTTCGCGCAACTGCTCCGCCTCTTCCATCAGGCGTGCGGCACGCGACATCAGCGCGCTCATGGCCGCCTGGACCTTGGGCGTCAGTTCCGCTTCGGGAATCCCCAGAATCGAGGCCTGGTCGGCGAAATCCCGCCCGGGCGCGCCCTCAGGCGCCGAGTCGCCCTCCTTTGCGGCTCGCGGGTGGCGCGGTTCGGGATCCCGTCTGTCCTTCGGCTCGACGCTCGGGGCCGGAGGGATCGGGATCGGGTCGCTGATCTCCGCCATCGGAATTCGGCTCTCGCGATCGCGGCTCGCGCGTACCTGCAGGCTACCATTGGGTAGCGGGCAAAACAAAGTATCTTGCGGCGATGCGCTTGCGTGCGCCCACCGCCACCCTATAATTCCCGGCCTTCTACGGTGCCCGGGGAGCGAGGAAACCGCGCAGATGACCGACTCCGCTCAGCGCGATGGCCCCCTCCCCGTCGTCGGCATCGTGATGGGAAGCGGTTCCGATTGGAAGACCATGCGTCACGCGGCCGACACGCTGGCGGCCCTGGACGTGCCCTTCGAGACACGGGTGGTCTCGGCCCACCGCACACCCCGGCGTCTTTACGACTACGCGAGTGCGGCCCGCGACCGCGGCCTCAAGGTAATAATCGCCGGTGCCGGCGGCGCCGCCCATTTGCCGGGCATGACTGCATCGCTGACGCCGCTGCCGGTCTTTGGCGTTCCCATCGAATCCCAGGCGCTCAAGGGAATGGACAGCCTTCTTTCGATCATCCAGATGCCGGCTGGGGTTCCCGTCGGAACGCTCGCTATCGGCAAGGCGGGCGCCATCAACGCCGCTTTGCTGGCAGCCGCGGTTCTGGCCCTCGAAAACGGGACCATCGCGGCCGCGCTCGATCACTGGCGCGACGAGCAGACGGCGAACGTGTCCGAGACCCCGTAGTGGGGCGCGCACCGCCACCTTGACCTCGATTCCGCTTCGCCCGCTTCCGCCCGGAAGCGTTATCGGCATCATGGGCGCCGGACAGCTCGGCCGGATGACCGCGCTTGCGGCCGCCCGTCTAGGTTACCGTTGCCACGTGTTTTCGCCCGACCCTCGCAGCCCCGCCGCGCAGGTCGCCGAGGCCGCCGTGGTCGCCGATTACGACGACGAGGCGGCGCTCGCCCGGTTCGCCGAAGGCCTCGACGTGGTCACCTTCGAGTTCGAGAACGTGCCCCATCGCAGTGTCAAGCTGCTTTCGGATCTGGTTCCGGCCCGTCCCCGATGGGAGTGCTTGCGGATTTCCCAGGACCGGCTCGACGAAAAGGATTTCGTCAACGCGACCGGCGTCGCGACCGCTCCCTACCGGCGGGTCGATGACGCGGTCGCGCTTGCGCGCGCGGCCGAATCCCTCGGCCGGCCATGCATCCTCAAGTCTCGCCGCCTCGGTTACGACGGCAAGGGACAGGTCTTGATCGAAGACGGCGCGGACCCCGAAGCGTGCTGGGCGAAAATGAACGCCGACGCCGGTATCGTCGAGGCGTTCGTTCCGTTCGAACGCGAGATATCGGTGATCGTCGCCCGCGCCGCCGACGGCAGGACCGCCGCGTACGATCCCGTGGAGAACTGCCACGTCGACCACGTCCTGGACACCACGCGCGCGCCCGCCGGGATCGATGCCGCGCTCGCGAATGAGGCGCTCTCGATCGCCGAGCGCCTTGTCGCGGCCATGAAACTGGTGGGCCTTCTGGCCATCGAGATGTTCGTCACCCGGGACGGCCGGCTGTTGGTGAACGAACTCGCGCCTCGGCCGCACAATTCGGGGCACTGGACCGTCGACGCCTGTGCCACCAGCCAATTCGAACAACTGGTACGCGCCGTCTGCGATCTGCCGCTCGGATCGACCGAGCGGAATTTTGATGCGGTGATGCACAATCTCTTGGGCTCCGCCGTCGACGACTGGCACGCGATTCTCGCCGAACCGGGTGCGCGGCTTCACCTCTACGGCAAGGATGAGGCGCGGCCCGGACGCAAGATGGGTCACGTGACCCGTCTCTATCGCAAGGGCTCGTTCGGCGCGGCCGCCGGGCCGGTGGGAGCAAACACACAGACGTGATCGGATGTTACTGGCCGCCCTGCACCGCCGCCCTCTAGACTCGCGTTAATCGGATGGTCCAGCAACCCCCCCTTGCTGGCACAATTGCAGGATTTTCTCCTGCTCCGAGGAAAGGGCGCGCGCCATGGCCGCGCCCTCTCTTTGTCGACCGATCGGATCCATGCCGATCGGGTGGCGGGCCGCCCCAGCGCCGGGGCCGCAGGTCCGCGTGGCTTAATCCGCCACTAGATCAGGCACTTATCCGGCAATGGGAAGCGCCCGAAGGCAGCACCCGAGGATTGATCTCGGATCGAGCTTGGGCATCGCCATGGCGTTCGCGATCCGACGATCGAGGAAGGCCCAAGTGTCGGCGCAATCTTCGCTGCGATCATCCAACCAATAAAGCGTAGTCGCGACGTACACGCCGACGAGGATCGCGCGTTTGGTGTAATAGTTGAAATCCGTGGACTCGTCGCCAGTGGCGTACCAAATGGCGCTGGCGGTCCGCCAAGCCGCGCCCGTCGCCGAGCCAGCGTTGGGAGACAGCAGACGAAACGCGAGCGAGCGCCGCATCGCCTCGCGATGCGGGCGCACGAGATCGAGGCGCAGGCGCACGCCCGCCGCCACGCGCTCGCGTACCCGCATGCGCGCGAAGTCGCCCTTCGCGAGCGCCGCTTGCGTGCGGGCGTCGAAATACGCTGACATGAAGTCCACCACCGCGCCCATGCCATCGGGAAAGGCGCGCATCGCCACATCGGCGCCGAATCCGGCGTCCCGCGCCCCGGCCACGAGCGCGCGCTGCGTCCAGCCGTCGGTCGGGACGTGGGGAAGCGTCGCAAGCAGAATCTTTTCCTTTGCGGCAGCACGATCCATCTCGGTTTCCCTTTCGGATGTCTCTCCCGCTCAGAGCTCGCTTGGCGGCTCGTCTTCCGGGTCCCTATCGGCCTCGGCTCGAAGGCGCATCTCGTCCAAGAAGCCGAGCTGCGAAAGATCGCCCATCCGCATCGGGTACAGGACGCCGTCGAGATGGTCGCATTCGTGCTGAACCACGCGGGCGTGGAACCCTTCGGCGACCCTGTCGATCGAACGTCCGTCGGGGCTTTGTCCCGTATAACGAATCCGCGTGAAACGCGGAACCAAACCGGTCAGGCCCGGCACCGAAAGGCAGCCCTCCCAGGCCAGCGCTATCTCGTCGCCGAGCGGCTCCACCACCGGGTTGATGAGCACGGTCAAGGGCACCTCTTCGGCCGCTTCGTCAGCGCCCTCCTCTGCATCCTCGGCGCGATCCGCCGGCACGTGGAAGATGACCAGACGTATGAGAACGTGCACCTGGGGCGCGGCAAGGCCGATTCCGGGCGCATCGGCCATGGTTTCGATCATGTCCCGGATCAGGCGGCGAATCCCCGGATGGCCCGGATCATCGACCGGCGCGGCGGATCGGCCGAGGATCGGGTGCCCCATGCGCGCGATCTTCAAGATGGACACGACGCCCCCGCCGACACCTGGGATACTTTCGCGCGCCGCAATTGGGCCGGGGCGCGGACTTCACATCGTTCCACGAGTATGATAGAAGGCGACCATCCGCCCGGCCTAGCGGCCAAGCGGGTGCAATCGAACCGCTCGTTTTTGCAAGAGGAGATCGGATTCACCGTGCAAGTTGTCGTTCGCGATAACAACGTCGACCAAGCCCTCAAGGTTCTCAAGAAGAAAATGCAGCGCGAAGGAGTCTTCCGCGAGATGAAGCTTCGCCGGGCTTACGAGAAACCGTCTGAGCGCAGGGCCCGGGAAAAGGCGGAGGCGGTTCGCCGCGCGCGCAAGCTCGAACGCAAGCGGCTCGAGCGCGAGGGTTTTTAGAACACCCTCCGACCAGATTTATTTGACCGGAGTTCTTTGGCGCCGTGACTGGCGCGGATCGCGTTCGATTGGAACCGCGATGCGGTTGCGATCGAAAGCGTGAATCCGCTCGATCTCAATTGTGTAGACCAGATTCTCGTCGGCGGATCACCTTAGGTGATTTCGACCGACCACGATCTGGTCTACGCGCGCGTTGCGGCGCGCCTGCCGGAACAAGCCGGTTCGCCACCATCAAATTGACTCAATCTGGACGGAGTATGCTCTGGGCACCGTCCGAGTGATTCGGGCGGGGCTCGTATCTTCCGTTCACCGACTGAAGACGACCGCTGGCCTTTGGGGGAACCGTGGGGTTTGAGCGTGCGCGCGCCCAGCTGCCCCGCGACCGCGTCACCCGAGCGCCTGGACGATCTGCTCGGTCATCTTCTTGGCGTCGCTGAATAGCATCATCGTGTTGTCGCGGAAGAAAAGCTCGTTGTCGACGCCGGCATAGCCCGACGCCATTGAACGCTTGACGAACAAGACCGTCTTCGCGCGTTCCACGTCGAGGATCGGCATCCCGTAAATCGAACTCGTCGAGTCGGTCTTGGCGACCGGGTTGGTAACGTCGTTGGCGCCGATGACATAGGCGACATCGGCGGTCGCGAAATCGTGGTTGATCTCGTCGAGCTCGAAGACCTCGTCGTAGGGGACGTTGGCCTCGGCCAAGAGCACGTTCATGTGTCCCGGCATGCGTCCCGCAACCGGATGGATGGCATACGAGACCTCGACGCCCTCGGATTTCAGCCTGTCCGCCATCTCGCGAAGCGCGTGCTGGGCCTGGGCCACGGCCATGCCGTAACCGGGCACAACGATCACCTTGGACGCGTTCTTCATAATGAAGGCGGCGTCATCGGCGCTGCCCGCCTTGACCCCGCGGTCGCGCGCGCCGGCGGCCACCGGGCCCGCCGTTTCGCCCCCGAACCCGCCCAAAAGCACGTTGAAGATCGAGCGGTTCATCCCCTTGCACATGATGTAACTGAGGATCGCCCCCGACGAGCCGACCAACGCGCCGGTAATTACGAGCGCCGGGTTCGATAACGTGAACCCGATGCCGCACGCCGCCCAGCCCGAGTACGAGTTGAGCATCGAGACGACCACCGGCATGTCCGCCCCGCCGATGGGGATGATGATGAGGAAGCCGATCAACAGCGCCAGCGCCGTCAGCAGCCAGAAAGCCGATCGCGACTCTTCGCTCGCGAACCAGATGATCGAAAGGACGATGCCCACGGCGATGAGCGCGTTCAGCGGGTGCTGACCCTTGAAGACAATCGGCGCGCCGCTCATCATCCCTTGCAACTTGGCGAACGCGATGATCGAACCCGTGAACGTGACGGCGCCGATGGCGCTGCCCAGGCTCATCTCGACCAAACTCGTCGCGGCGATGGTGCCCGCCGTGCCGATACCGTAGGCGTCGGGGTTGTAAAGCGCGGCGGCGGCCACGAATACCGCCGCGAGGCCGACCAGGGAATGGAAGGCCGCCACCAACTGTGGCAGCGCGGTCATTTGGATGCGCAGCGCGACCACGGTGCCGATGGTGCCGCCGATCAGGACCCCGACGGCGATCATCTCGAAACTGACCACGTGTGGATCGACGAGCGTGGTCACGACGGCGATGATCATGCCGACGACGCCGAGTGCGTTGCCCTTGCGCGCCGATTCCGGCGAGCTGAGCCCGCGCAGCGCCATGATGAAGCAGACGGCAGCCGCCAAGTACGCGAGCCCTGTGAGGTTTTCAGACATTGCCCGACCTATTG
>JASMAE010000056.1 GCA_030754475.1 Rhodospirillales bacterium | reverse complement strand
TTGATTGCATCTGCAGCAGCATCGTAATCGTTTCGGATCTCTTTATGCAAAGAAAGTTGAGCACGGATGTCTTCCATAGTCCCGTCGGAGTTGGGGTCCTGTAGAACATTGAGTTCTTGGGTGAACGCCTCACCCCCCACTTCAAGGGTTACGGTGTACGTGCCTGGAGGGTGGCGGACTGCCAGCCCATCTTGGATTCGTACACGTTCCGGTCCGTAGTCGACCCAGTCGGCGTAGAAGTCGAAGGTGTTGTTGCCGGCGCGGCCGGCCTCGGCGAGCTCGCTCTCGCGCGTCTTGCGCTCGCCCTCGTCGTAAGCGGCGTCTTGCAACGGCCGGTGCTTGAGACCGTAGAGCAGGCTTTCGCGGATCGTGCCGGAGGCGAGATAAGCCTCGTTGCCGACGTAGGCGATGCGCCGCCCGGTCACCGATTCGGGCATCTCGACGAGGTTCTTGGCGCCAACCGCGATGCGGCCCGCGGAAGGAAGGATCTGGCGCGCGAGCAGTTTCGCGAACTCGTTCGTGCCGGCACTTCCGGAACCGACGATGGCCATGTGTTCGGGGAGCTGCGTGTTCAGGCTCGCGCCGTCCACCACCTTCACGCCCTCGTCCTCTTCCCAGGTGACGTTGGACGCATCGAGGGCGACGCCGATCAGATTCACGTCCTCGGGCTCGGCATCGAGAAGAGATTCGTCGAACATGCCCGCCGGCTCAAACTGATCGATCAGTTGCCCGTATTTGATCCGCGCGTCTTCCTTGCGTTGGTAATAGGTGAGGAGTTCCTTCCACGGCGAGGCCATGTCCTTGTACGCCGCCAGCACCGCGACCAACGCCCCGAACGTAAGCTCGCCGACGATGACCAGATAGCCGCCGATCGAGAAAAAGAAAAACGGCGTAAGCTGGTTGATGAAGTTGTTGATGAACTTGATGAAAAACTTCTTGCGGTAGATGTTGACGCGAATCCCGTAGATCGTGCCCAGACGCTGAGAGAAATCGGAAAGCTCGTATTGCGAAGTGTCGTGGGCGTGGATCTCGTGGGCGCCCGAGGCCGTCTCGCCGATCCGCTCCGACAACTTACGCACGTTTTGCACCCGCTCCTTGCCCAGCCGGTTCACCTGGGCCTGAAGAATGGGGATGATGATCCCCTGGACGGGGAACAGCGCGATCGCCGCGATACCCATGACCCAGTCCTGGACGAAGACGAAACCGACGATGACCAAAAGGGTTCCGCCCTGGAATGCCGGCAAGGCGAGGGCGTCGCCGATGAATCCGCCCAGCGGCTCGGTCTCCGTGGTCACCATGGAGACGATCTCGCCCTGCGAGGTCTTGCGGAAATGGTGCAGCGGGAACCGCAAAACCCGATGGACGAGCTGGTAGCGGAGCCTTCTCAGCATCCGCTCGCCGACGACCCCACGAAAGACGTTCACGTAGAATTTGAACCCGCCGTTGACGAAGACGAGGCCGAGGAAGATCCCGCACAGGATCAGCAGATAAGGGATCTGATCGATCTCGGTGCCGAACATCGTTATCGGAAAATCGGACCCGCCGATCGCCTTGTTGATGATCGTCTTCGGCAGATCCAGGGACAGGTAGAGAAACGGAAACGAGATGACGGTCAAGACGACAAGAAGAAGCTGCTCGCGTTTGCTATAGCGGAAGATGTATCGATAGATACTCGGTTCCATCACGTCCCCCTACGTCACACTCGTCCGCCGGACGGCGGAGAGCGCGATCTCCTATTGTCGGGCCAAGGTTAGCGAAGCTCCGAAGACCAGCCAAGCGGGTTGTCTGTCATGCGCCGGCCGCGGCCAGCCGGGACACGATTCGCGCCGTTTCGCGGGCGCCGTCGAGGCGGATGTCGGGCACCCCGCGACGGCCACGGGCTTCCGCCGCATCGACGGCGCGGGCCAAGGCGCCGGGCTCGAGCGTCGCCTCGTCGACGACCGTGGCGAGGCCGCGCTCGGCCAAGTGGGCTGCGCGCGTCGCTTGTTCGGTCTCGTCGCGGTCGGCGAAAGGCACCAGCACCGCCGGTGCGCCAGTCGCCAACAGTTCGGTGACCGTGTTGTAGCCCGCGAGCGAGACCGACGCCCCGCACCCAGCGAGTAAGGTGGGGAAGTCCGTGCGCGCACGTTCGACCACGACGCCGTCTCCGGCGCGCGCGGCGAGGGCGTTGAACCGATCCTCGGTCATGCCGTGGCCCACGAGCAGCCGCCAGGTGGCGCCGCGCCGGCGGCTCAATGGCCGCGCCTCGATCGCCGTCGCCAACAGGCGCTCGCCGACCCGGCCGCCCCCGGCGGAGACGAGAATCTCGCCTCGGTGCGCGTCGCCGACGCCATCCGCCGGCGTCGCGGCGCACACGTAACCGGTGTAGCACAGGCGGGACGCGATCTCGCGCGCCAATGGAAAGGTGGCATCGAACGGGATGAAGTCGGCGTCGCCGTGGACGAGCACGAGATCGAACCAGCGCCGGATCGTCGCGACGGTGTCTTCGAGCTTCCGACGGTCCCGGTTCTCGACGAGGATATCGCGGACCGACGAGACGACGCGCGGATGGCGCGAACGGTTCGCCGCGGCCTCGAGCAGCGGCTCGAGCTCGAAGCGGAAGGCGCGGCGACCGAAGGGAAACATCTCGATGACGATGACCGTGGGCTCGAAGCCGGCGAAGGTATCGACGAGGCGCGCGCGCCGGCGTTCTTTCCACGCCTCGTCGATCGCGTCCCCGGTCTCGGCGTCGACGAGGCGAAAGGACGAATCCGCCGCCTTGCACGGGGGCAGTTGCACGAACGCGGCGCCCCCGACATCCAAATCGGGAACCGCAGCGCCGCCCGAGACGTAGACCACGTCGAGCCCGGCGTCGATCATCGCCCGCGCGATCGCCGCCGCCCGTCTTTGGTGTCCGACGCCCAGCAGGTGCTGGACGTAGATCATGACCCGCGGTTTTTTCATCAGCGTTCGAGGGCGACGTTCAGACGCCCGAGTCGGGGCGAACCGTCCGCGTCCAGCGCAAAGACCTGCAAACAGCCGTCGCGCATCTTCGCTGGCGGTTTGCCGGTCATGTCCCAGCCCGAGGCTACTGCGTAGATCACGCGTATTACGCCGCGATGGGTGACCGCGACAGTGGGCGTGCCATCGCCCGCGATCTCGGCGAGAAGCGGCCGGACGCGGTAGAACACCTCGCGCGGGCTCTCGCCCCCCGGTGCGCGAAAATCGAGGCCGCACGCCTCGACGTCCACCATCGCCGCGCCAAGTTCGGCACGAAGATCGGCGAGCGTGCGCCCCTGCCATTCCCCCCAGTCCATCTCGGCGAGGCGATCATCGTGGGCTGGCGCAGCGCCGATCAACGCCTGCGCCGTCTCGCGGCATCGCGCCAGCGGACTGGCGATCCAGCGGTACCGGCCAAAGGGCGGCGGCACCGCCCACGCGCGGACGACCTCGCGCCCCGCAGCGCTCAAGGCGGTATCGGCCCGGCCCTGCAGCCGCCGCGCGGCGTTCCATTCCGTAGGTCCGTGACGGATGAGGGCAAACGGGGTCACGGAACCACCCTTTGCAGCGTCTCGTCCAGGGTGCGGGACGCGCGCGCGAGACCGTGGCGATCGGCGGCAAGGCGAAGCGCGGCCACGCCCATG
>JASMAE010000055.1 GCA_030754475.1 Rhodospirillales bacterium | reverse complement strand
GCCGGGTAAGGGGGTGTTAACCGATCGTCGGCGAGACTGGCGCGACGATCCGCACCCCGCGGCCCTCGCTACGGTATGACGATGGCAGAACCGATCAGCGCCGCGACGATGCTCGTTGACGAATCGCCCAACGAAGAGGGCGTTCTGCTCGATGCCGTGCGCCGAATCGAGCCGGACCCCAAGGGCTATTTCGGGATCCACATCCATCTCTCGGAGCTGCGTCAGCAGTACCGTCAGGACCGCTACATCCGTATCGCGGTGCGATCGTTCGACACGTTGACGTTCAACCAGGAAGCCACCATTTACGTGCTTACGAATTCGGACGTGGTCCTGCTTTGCCACGATGTTGCCGTGGAAGAGCTCGACCAGCCTCTCAGCCGTGTCCGCACGCTGTTCAGCGAGGATCCGCTGACCTTTGGCGAGGAAGGCACGCTCGACGACCGGTTCACCAGCTGGTACGACCTCTCGCAGCCGGCCGACTATGCGACGTTTCTCGCCCTCGTCGAAGACATCGTCGACAAGGCCCTGCCCCGCCAGCAGCGGGGTGCCGACGGGGGCAACGGCGCCGGACGCGCCATGGCGGGCGAACCGCTCAGTCCATCAAATCTCACGGCCATCAACGAGCGCCTGCAACGCACGCACCTCGCGGACCTGATCCGCCGGCAATCGGCGGTCCTCGTCCATCCCGGCGCCCAGGGCGAGGTTATGTTCCGCGAACACTATGTCTCGATGATCGATCTGCAACGGCGGCTGTGTCCCGACGTCAACCTGTTCGGCAACACGTGGCTGTTCCAGTATCTGACCGAGACCGTGGACCGGCGCCTGCTAAGTGTGATGAGCCAGTCCGAATACGCCCCGGCGGATGACGCGATCAGCATGAATCTGAACGTCTCGACCGTGGTTTCCACGGCCTTTCAGAACTTCCACGAGAAGGCCCGCGAGCGTGTCGACAAGGTCATAATCGAACTCCAGACGGTCGACATCTTCGCCGACATGAACGCCTACGTTCAAGCCCGCGACTGGCTGCAGGGCCAAGGTTACCGGGTCCTGATCGACGGCCTCACTCCGCTCTCGCTCCAGTTCTTCGATCCCAGCCACCTGCACGCCGATTACGTCAAGATTGTCTGGACGCCCGAGTTCCTGAGCGGGGTCGACGACCCGCGAATGTCCGAGATGAAAGACGTGATCCGGGATGCGGGAAAGGAGAAAGTCATCCTGGTTCGCGTGGACTCCGAAGAAGCGGTCGTTTGGGCCGTCAACCTGGGCATCCGACGTTTTCAGGGCCACTACATCGACCGGCTCGTGGATGCCATGATCGCGAAGGGTATCATATGAGCACGACGCGATAGCCGGACCCGACCATGGCACGATCACCCGAAACCCAGCGATCGCTCGCGAGCCAGGAGAACCTGCTGCTGGACTACATCCACCGTCTGGAGAAGCACAAGGGCGACCGCAAAGCGGTCCACATCCACCTCTCTGGGCTCCGGCCTTACAACAGGCGTGAGCACCACGTGCGCGTCGCCGCCACCGGCTTTGAGAACCTGATCAAGAACCTGGCCGGTCAATTGTTCCAACTGAAGAATTCGGACTTGTTCTTCGTTTACCGTCGCGACGTCGAGCCCGAGGTTCAGACGGCGGTCCAACAGATCCGATACCTGTTTAGCGACGACCCGTTGCTGGCGGAAGAGGAGTCGGGGATCGACCGCTTCTGCACCTGGTTCGACGCCGCCACCCAGCTCGACGAGATCCTGCACTTGGTGCAGGGAATGGTAGACGTCGATCAGAAGCGGCAGTCCGGATCGCGGACCCAGGTGGACACGCGGGGCGCCCTTCGCGCCAAGCAGAAATTGGGCGAGCCATTGACGCCCGAAATCCTCGCGCGGGTCGAAACGGCGCTGGTGCGAGCCGATCTCTCGAATTTGGTGCGCCGCCAGTTTGCTTGCGCGGTCAGCCGAAAGGGCACGCCGACGCCGGTCTTCAGCGAACTTTTCATCTCGATCAAGGATCTGCGCGAAACGCTGTTGCCCGGCGTCAACCTGACGTCCAGCCGATGGCTCTTCCAGCACCTGACCGAGAGCCTGGATCGGCGCATGCTGGCGATGCTTTCCAAGACCGACCACATAACGCTTTCGGGCGACATCAGCTTCAACCTCAACGTCTCGACACTGCTTTCGAACGAGTTTCTCAATTTCGACGATCAGGTCCCGGCAAGCCGACGGGGCCACATGATCGTCGAGCTTCAGAGCATGGACGTCTTCTCCAACCTCGGCGCCTACCTGTTTGCGCGCGAGTTCGTTCAGGAACGTGGCTACCGGATCTGCATCGACGGGCTGACGTATGAAACCATGTATCTGATCGATCGCGAGCGCTTGGGCGCCGACTCGGTCAAACTGGTTTGGGATCCCGAGATGGTGGACCGAGACGCGGCGGCCCATTCCGACATCCGCGCCATGATTCGGCGCTCCGGCGAATCACGGGTGGTGATGACCCGCTGCGACGACCGCGAGGCGGTCGACTTCGGCCATTCCATGGGGATCTCGGTGTTTCAGGGCCGCCAGGTGGAGAACCTGATCGCCGAGGAGAACCGCAAGCGCGAGCTCCGCAGGCTCAAGGCACGAATCGAAAGCAACTGAACCCGGTCGTCGTCGCGCGCAATCGCTTATCCGCGATCCGCCACCACGTAAATCTGGTCGTATAGTGCTCTAGGGTTTTCTCGCCGCCCCATTCCGCGTTCCCTCGGCCTCCCGAGCCAAGCCCCATTTGGCCACCGACCCATGTCGATTAGTTCGTCCCCCGCCATCGTCACCCGAGGCCTGACCATGAGCTACGGACGCGTGCGGGCGCTGAACGACGTCAGCTTCGACGTCGCCGAGGGCACGAGCGCGGCGATCTTGGGCGGCAATGGGGCGGGCAAGACCACGACGCTCGCGATCCTGTTGGGATTGCTGCTTCCCACCGCGGGTTCGGTCACCGTGTTTGGCGAGGACATGCTGCGCCACCGCTATCGGGTGCTGCCGAGGATGAATTTTTCCTCTCCCTATGTCGATCTTCCGAAACGCCTGAGCGTCCGCGAGAACCTCGTCGTCTATGCGCATTTCTACGGGCTTTCCGAAATCCGGCGCCGGATAGCCGAGATCGCCGGCGATCTCGAGCTCGAGCCCTTCCTCGACCGGCCCTTCGGTGCGCTGTCGGCCGGTCTGGCGACGCGCGTCTCCCTCGCCAAGGCCTTGATCAACAAACCGGCGTTGTTGCTCCTGGACGAGCCCACCGCGTCGCTCGATCCCGAGACCGCCGACTGGGTTCGCGCCTATCTCGAGGACTATCGCGCGCGCGAGGGCGCGACCATTTTGCTCGCGTCGCACAACATGGCCGAGGTGGAACGGCTCTGCGACGACGTGATCATGCTGCGCGCCGGTCAAATCGTCGATCGCGGAACCCCGCCGGCGCTGATTGAGCGGTACGGACGCGAGACGCTGGAAGAGGTGTTTCTCGACATTGCCCGCGCCGGCACGGCCCGGGATCGCCGCGACGGAGACCACGGCGAGGCGGTGCAATGACGCCCTCCGCCCCGAAGCCTGCCTGGAGCCCGAGGAGCCGTTCGCCGGCCGCGCTTGCGTGGACCCGCGTCGTCGGCATGATGCTGCGCCACGTCTACGTGCTGAGAAGATCCTGGCCACGGCTCCTGGAGCTTGCCTACTGGCCCACCATGCAGATGATCCTCTGGGGGTTCATCACGGTCTTCTTCGTCGAACACAGCTCTTGGGTGGCCCGCGCCGGTGGCGTGCTGGTGAGCGCGGTTCTGCTGTGGGACGTGCTCTTCCGGGGCAACCTCGCGCTGTCGCTCTCATTCCTCGAGGAGATCTGGGCCCGCAACCTGGGCCAGATCTTCGCCAGCCCCTTGCGGCCCTACGAAATGGTGGTCTCGCTCCTGATCCTGAGCCTGGCGCGGACCTTGATAGGGGTCAGCCCGGCGGCGCTTCTCGCGATCCCGCTTTACGACGTCTCCGTCTTCAAACTCGGCCCCTCGCTGGTCGTCTTCTTCGCCAACCTTCTGGTCATGGGGTGGTGCCTGGGCCTGATCGTCTCGGGTTTGGTCCTACGCTTCGGATTGGCGGCCGAGAGCCTCGCCTGGGTCGTGGTCTTCATGCTGTCGCCGCTGAGCGGGGTCTATTACCCGATCGCCACGCTTCCCGCGTGGCTGCAGCCGGTCTCGTGGGCGCTGCCGTCCGCGTACGTGTTCGAAGGCATGCGCGCGATTCTTTTCGAAGGCGTCGTCAGGTTCGATCTCTTGATCCGCTCGGCCGGCCTCAACGTCCTGTACTTGACGGCGTCGTCGGCGTTTTTCCTGTACATGTTCCACGTCGCGCGCCGGCGCGGACTTCTTCTCCAGCAGGGCGAATGAAACCGCCCTTTACCGGCGTCCGCTGACGCCGGCGTCGGCGAACGTCGCCATGCCCGCGTGGCATGCGCAGGCGGCCCTGAGAACGGGCACTGCGAGCACGGCGCCGGAAGCCTCGCCGAGGCGCATGTTCAGATCAAAAATGGGCTCCTTGGCGATTGCCTTGAGAAGGTGGCGGTGGCCTGGCTCCGCCGAGCAGTGCGCCACCTGGCAGTGATCGAGGGCGCCCGCGACGGCGACTTCGAGGACCGCCGCCGCAGCGGTGCAGACGAAGCCGTCGAGAAGTACCGGGATCCGCTTGAGTCGCGCCGCGATCACTGCGCCGGTAATGGCCGCGAGCTCGCGCCCGCCGAGGCGGCGCAGAAGCTCGATCGCATCGCCCCGGGCGCTTCGGTGCCGGCTGAGCGCGGCGGCGACCACGGCGCGCTTTCTCGCGAGCGCGGCCGCGCCGATACCAGTCCCCGGACCCACCCACCGGCGCGCGCCGCCCCCAAACAGCGCGGCTGAAAGCGCGGCCGCCGACGTGGTGTTGCCGATTCCCATTTCGCCCAGACAAACGACGTCCGGCTTTCCCCTCACCGCCGCCATGCCAACCCGAATCGCGGCCACGCAGTCGGCCTCGTCCATGGCCGGGGCGGCTGTGAAATCGCGCGTCGGCTCGTCCAACGACAACGCGTCGATGCGAAGCGTTACGCCGAACGTGCGGCAAAGCGCGTTCACGGCCGCGCCGCCGCGCTCGAAGTTGGCGACCATCTGCCGGGTTACTTGGGGCGGATAGGCCGACACGCCGAGGGCCGCGACCCCGTGGTTGGCGGCGAAGACGCACGCCGTCGCGCGCTCGATGCGCGGCGGATGGCGCCCTTGCCAGGACGCGAGCCAGGCGCTCAGCGCTTCGAGCCGCCCGAGGGCGCCTTGGGGCTTGGTCAGCGTCGCCTCGCGCTTCTCGGCGCGGGCGCGGGTGGCGGCGTCGGGACCGGGCAGGTCCTCGATCAGCGCCCGCACGTCCGCGAGTCGCCTCGGCGCCGGCAATCGCCGCGCGGATGATTTCGGCGTCCCCGCCTGGGCGGATTTCATTTGTCGGTCCATACCCCTATAAACATGCTCCCGATTCGGGTGATCACATATCAGGCGAGCCATGGCCAGCGTCGAGGATTTTCTCACGAGCTTGCGCGCGAACGCCATCGGTTGGGGACGCGACATTAGGGCGGCGGGCGCGTTTCTTACCGTCTTTCCGGTATCCATGCCGCCGGGGCCACGCGGCCAAAAGGCGACGAAGCCGCCGGCGAGCGCGGTTCGTGCGTTTCCCGTGATCGGAGCAGGCGTCGGTGTCGTCGCGGGCGCCGCACTCTTGGTCGGCAACGACTTGGGTCTACATCCCATGGCCAGCGCCCTGGTGGGGCTCGCCGTCGCCGCGGCGCTGACCGGGGGGCTGCACGAGGACGGACTTGCCGATACCGCCGACGGCCTCGGCGGCGGCCGAACCGCGGCCGCCCGGCTAAAAGTCATGCAAGACAGCCGGATCGGCACGTTCGGCGCGCTGGCGATCGTTTTCAGCATCGCCATCCGGGCCGCGATCCTGGCCGGATTCGCGACCCCCGGTATTGCGGTGTTGGCCCTGATCGCCGCCGGCGCGGCGTCGCGCGGCGCGATGTCCGCGGTGATGGCGGCCATACCGACGGCCAGGCGTCAAGGACTGGCCGCGACATTCGGCCGCCCGGCGCGCGAAGACAGCGTCACCGCCGCCTTGCTAGGAGGCGCGCTGGCGCTTCTCTGTCTCGGGCCGCTGGCCGGCATTCTCGCCGTGGCTCTCGCGGTGGCGACCGCTTTTGCCTTGGCACGTCTCGCGAAACGACATCTGGGCGGCTACACGGGCGACGTGCTCGGCGCCTTGCAGCAGGCCTGCGAGATTGCGGTGCTCCTCGCCGTGGCGGCGATCGGATAAGGAGTCCGTGACGCATCAGACGCGCTGGTGGTGGGTGCGGCACGCGCCGGTCCTCGAAGGAAGAGGACGCCTGTACGGCCAGACCGATCTTCCGTGCGACACCTCCGATACCGAGACCTTTTGCGCGCTCGCGGCCGTGCTTCCCGGAGCGGCCGTCTGGATCACGAGCCATCTGGTGCGCGCCGTCGAAACTGCGCGGGCGATCCGCGACGCCGGTGCACACGCGCCCGAGCCCGAGCGCGAGTGCGACCTCGCCGAACAAGCGTTCGGCGACTGGCAGGGGATGACCTGGGACGAGATCCGCAAAGCCTTCGGCGCTGAAAACGCCGCTTTCTGGCGGGCTCCCGGTGACAGCGCCCCGCCGGGGGGCGAAAGCCTGGCCCAAGTCATTACCCGCGTCGCGGGTGTGATCGAGCGTGTCACCGCGGCCAACGCCGGGCGCGACATCGTCGCCGTTGCCCACGCCGGCTCGATCCGCGCGGCGGTGGCGATGGCGCTTGGCCTGGATGCCGCGCGCGCGCTTGCGTTCAGGCTCGATAACCTCTCGGTCACCCGCCTCGACCACGATTCCGAGCGCACCAGCCAAGGCCACGCCCATCCCTGGCGGGTGATCCTGTTGAACACGCCGGCGCGCTGGATTCCCGCCGCCTCGGCGTGATAAGCTGAGCGCGTGTCGGGAGAGGGAAGCCGGTGCGCGGACCCGAGTTCCGCAAGTCCGGCGCTGCCCCCGCAACTGTAAGTGGCGGGACCGCGGCAAGGCATGCCACTGGCGCCGATGACGCGCTGGGAAGGCGCCGCGGTCACAATCCGCTCGAGCCAGGAAACCTGCTCGGCACACGACGATCATCGATCCTCGGGTGGAGGAATGCGCTGTGAACACGACCGATCCCACGCCAATGCCTTCGCTGACTCTCGTCCTGGGCGGGATGCGATCGGGCAAAAGCGCGTACGCCGAACGCCTGATCGAGGCCCGCGGTCCCGGCCTCTACCTTGCCACCGCGAACGCCGGCGACGCCGAGATGGCGGAGAGGATTCGCCGCCACCGCGCACGCCGCGGCGCGGTGTGGTCGACCGTGGAAGCGCCACTCGACGTCGTCGGGGCGCTGCGAAGCGCGCGCGACGGCCGCCCCGTGCTCGTGGACTGCCTGACGCTTTGGCTGAGCAACGTGATGGCGGCGGGCCGTGACGTCGATGCCGAAAGCCGGACGCTGATTGAAGGCTTGCGCGCCCATTCCGCCCCGGTGGTGGCGGTCTCGAACGAAGTCGGCCTCGGCGTCGTTCCCGACAACGCGCTCGCGCGCGCGTTCGCGGACGCGGCGGGCCGCCTCAACCAGTCCGCGGCGCAAGCGGCCGAGCGGGTCGTGTTCATGACCGCAAGCTTGGCCGTGACCCTCAAGCCGCCCCTGGCGGCGGGCGAGGCCGCGGCGTGAAGATTCCCGCGACCGTGGTGACCGGATTTCTCGGCGCCGGAAAGACCACCTTGATCCACCACCTGCTCGAGACCGCGGGTGGCCGGCGGATCGCGCTTATCATCAACGAGTTCGGAAGCCTCGGCGTCGACCGCGAGCTTCTCTTGGGTTGCGGGGTAACGGGGTGTTCCGATGGCGACGTGATCGAGCTCGCCAACGGCTGCATTTGCTGCACCGTCGCCGACGACTTCCTTCCCACCATCGAGCTTCTGCTCGATCGCCCCGTACCGCCTGATCACATCGTCATCGAGACCTCGGGCCTCGCGTTGCCCAAGCCGCTGCTCAAGGCCTTTGCCTGGCCCCAGGTGCGGACCCGCGTCACCGTCGACGGCGTTCTCGCCGTGATCGACGCGCAGGCGGTGCTTGCCGGAACCTTCGCTTCCGATCCGGATGCCGTCGGACGCCAGCGCGCCGCCGACGCGGCCCTCGATCACACGGGCGCGCTCGAGGAGCTGTACGAAGACCAGCTCGCGGCCGCCGATATGGTGATCCTCAACAAGTTCGACCTGATCGACGATGCCGGCCGCGAGCGAATCCGCCGGGACATGGCCGATCGCCTCGATGCGGCCGTCAAGGTAGTCCCCGCGGTCCACGCCGCGGTTCCGGCCGATATCGCGCTCGGCATCGGCGCGGCCGCCGAGGATGCGCTGGAAGCGCGCCCTTCGCACCACGACGCAGAGCCCGATCACGACCACGATGACTTCGACGCGTTCGTCGTTGAGCTCGGCGCCATCGCCGATCCCGAGGCTCTGGAATCGCGCCTTCGCGATGTCGCCCGCGCGTTCGACGTGCTGCGGATCAAGGGTTTCGTGGACGTCCCAGGCAAGATTTCGCGGCGTGTGGTCCAGGGAGTCGGCACCCGCGTCCAGGGCTACTACGACCGTGCCTGGCGGGCCGGCGAGGCGCGCGCGAGCCGCCTCGTCATCATCGCCGCAAACGGCGTCGACCGGGGCGCAATCGAGGCGGTCCTCGGCGCAAGCGAGACCGCGGGCGCGCAGGCGCGAGATTAGGTGCACCTTCTCGCCACCCCGCAAGGCGCGCCCCTCGTCGACGACGGCGTGGCGATCGATCTGGCCCAGACGCCGGGAGACGTCATCTTCCTCTCGGCGGCCGATACCGAGATCGCGTGTCTGGCCGCGGCGCGCGCGCGCATTGACGATCCCTCCTTTCCGACGGTGCGGCTCGCCAACGTGCTCAGTCTCGGCCACAACATGTCGGTCGATCTCTACGTGGACGCGATGGTCGCGCGCGCGCGCTTGGTGATCGTGCGCTTGCTCGGCGGTCGCGCCTATTGGCCCTACGGCGTCGAACAGATCGCGGGCGCGTGCCAGGAGGCCGCCATCCCGCTCGCGTTCCTTCCCGGCGACGACGCCCCGGATCCCGAGCTCGCGCGGTTCAATACGCTCGATGCCCGCTCCACCCATCGGCTGTGGCAGTACTGCGTCCACGGCGGCGTCGACAACGCCCGCAACCTCCTCGCCTTCGCCGCGAACGTGATCGGTCACGAGGCTCCTTTCCGCGAGCCCCGGCCGCTGCTGAGGGCCGGGCTTTACTGGCCCGGTCGATCGCTTCCAGACCTCGCCGACTTGCGCGCCGACTGGGCGGCGGGCGCCCCGGTCGCGGCGTTGGTCTTTTACCGCGCGCTCGTGCAGGCGGGAAACCTGGAGGCCGTGGACGCCTTGATCGACGGGCTCAATGATGCCGGCCTGAACCCGCTGCCGGTTTATGTGACCGGCCTCAAGGACTCGGTGGCGGGGGCGACCGTCGGCGCGCTCTTCGAGGCCGCGCGGCCCGGGATCGTGCTGAATGCCACCGGCTTCGCGGCCTCCACGCCCGGTGAAGCGCGCACGCCGAGCCCGCTCGAGGCGGCCAGCGCGCCAATCCTTCAGGTGGTGTTCGCGAGCGGCGACGAGGAAACCTGGCGCAAGGGCACGAGCGGGCTATCGGCCCGCGACATCGCCATGAACGTGGCGCTCCCCGAAATCGACGGCCGCATTATGGGGCGCGCCGTCGCGTTCAAGGGGCGCGGGCGCCGCGACCCCTTGACCGAAGCCGATCTCCTCAGCCACCGCCCGGTCGGCGACCGGGTCGCGTTCGTGTGCGCGCTGGCGAGGAACTGGACTCGTCTCAGCGCCACGCCCCGGAACCGCCGCCGCGTCGCGCTCGTGCTCGCCAACTATCCCAACCGTGACGGGCGCATGGGCAACGGCGTCGGACTGGATACGCCGGCGTCGGTCGTGAATGCGCTCAAGGCGCTCGACAAAGCGGGCTACCGGGTGCGTGGGATCCCGACCGACGGCGACGCGCTGGTGCGCAAACTCGCCGCGGGCGCTACCAACGACTTCCGCGCCCTTTCCGGCCGTCGCATCGAAGAGACTTACGGCGCCGACGAATACGCGCGCTTCTTCGCCCGCCTGCCGGACGCCGTTCGTGCGCGAATCCAGGCGCGTTGGGGCAAGCCCGCGGACGATCCGGCCTTCCTCGAGCGTGACGGTGGCGGGTGCTTCGCGGTGCCCGCTTTCCGCTGCGGCTCGGTGGTCGTCGCGCTTCAGCCGGCACGCGGCTATAACATCGATCCGGCGGCCAGCTACCACGATCCCGACCTTCCGCCGCCGCACGGCTACTTCGCCTTCTACGCCTGGCTCCGCGAGGCCTTCGGCGCGCACGCGATCGTGCATTTCGGCAAGCACGGCAACCTGGAATGGCTTCCGGGAAAAGCGCTGGCGCTGGCCGCCGAATGCTTCCCCGAGGCGGCGCTGGGGCCGGTTCCGCACCTCTATCCCTTTATCGTCAACGATCCCGGCGAGGGCACCCAGGCGAAGCGCCGCGCAAGCGCCGTGATCGTCGATCATCTCACCCCGCCCATGACGCGGGCCGAGAGCTACGGTCCCCTTCGCGAGCTCGAGCGGCTCGTTGACGAGTATTTCGAGGCCGCCGGCATGGATCCGAGGCGAATCCGGGTACTGGCCCGCGACATCCTCGAGCTGTGTCGGTCCGAAGGAATCGGCGCCGATTGCGGGATCGAGACGGGCGACGACGAGACGGCGGCGCTTCGCAAGCTCGACGGCTATCTTTGCGAGCTCAAGGAGATGCAGATTCGCGACGGGCTTCACATATTCGGCGAATCGCCGACGGGCGAGCTCGCGACCGACCTCCTCGTCGCGCTCTTGCGCGTCCCGAGGGGGAACGAGGCGGGCGCCGAATCGCTCCATCGCGCGCTGGCCCGCGACCTAGGTCTCGATTTCGATCCCCTCGACTGCGAGGCGGCCGCGGCGTGGTCGGGTCCGCGACCGCGGGCGCTTCTCGGCGGCGATCCGTGGCGGACGGCCGGCGATACCGTCGAGCGGCTCGAAGCGCTCGCCAGCGAGCTGGTCTCGGGGGCGCGGCGGGCGCCGAAAAAGTGGCGGCGCGCGCGCGCGGTGCTGGGCGAGCTGGACCGGCGCCTGCGCGGTGCGGTCGCGACCTCGGGCGCCGCCGAGATGGAGGGGCTTCTCACGGGCCTCGACGGCCGGTTCGTGGAACCCGGCCCGTCCGGGGCGCCGACCCGTGGACGCACGGACGTGCTGCCAACGGGGCGCAACTTCTTCTCGGTGGACACGCGCATGGTGCCGACCCCGGCCGCCTGGACGCTAGGGTGGAAATCGGCGGGACTCATGGTCGAGCGCCACATGCAGGAGCACGGGACCTGGCCCCGTGCCATGGCGATCACGGCCTGGGGCACCAGCAACATGCGCACCGGCGGCGACGACATCGCCCAGGCGCTCGCGTTGATGGGGGTGCGCCCCACCTGGGACGTGGCCTCGGGGCGCGCCACCGGCACGGAAGTGATACCGCTTTCGGTCCTCGACCGCCCGCGCGTGGACGTAACCTTGCGCGTCTCGGGGTTCTTCCGCGACGCCTTCCCGGCCCAGATCGCGCTCTTCGATTCGGCGGTGGGTGCGGTCGCCGCGCTGGACGAGCCCGGCTCCGGCAACCCCTTGGCGGCACGGGTCGCCGCAGACGCCGCGGCGCTCTCGCGCCAGGGCCTGGCGCCCGAGCTGGCTGCCCGCAAGGCCACGTACCGCGTCTTCGGCTCCATGCCCGGCGCCTACGGGGCCGGTCTGCAGGCCCTGATCGACGAGCGCGGCTGGGAGACCGAGGCCGATTTGGGGCGCGCCTACATCGCCTGGGGCGGTTACGCCTATGGGGCGGGCGCAGAGGGCGAGCCCGCGCAATCGCTGTTCGAGGCCCGGCTCGGGCGGATCGACGCGGTCGTGCAGAACCAGGACAACTGCGAGCACGACCTTCTCGATTCCGACGACTACTACCAGTTCGAAGGCGGAATCGCGGCCGCCGTCAGCGCGCTTTCGGGCCGCCGCCCGGCCGTCTACCACAACGACCACTCGCGCCCGGAAAGCCCGAAGGTGCGCACCCTCGAAGAAGAGGTCGGGCGCGTCGTGCGTGCCCGCGTCGTCAACCCCAAGTGGATCCGGGGCGTGATGCGCCACGGCTACAAAGGCGCCTTCGAGATGGCGGCGACGGTGGACTACATGTTCGCCTTTGCCGCGACCGCGGGTTGCGTGCGCGACCACCATTTCGATGCGGTCTTCCAGGCCTATTTGGGCGATGATACGGTCCGCGGCTTCATCGCCGAGCACAATCCCTGGGCGCTCAAGGAAATGAGCGAACGGCTTCTCGAGGCGTGCGAGCGCGGCCTTTGGCGGCCGCGGCGAAACGACGCTGCCGACCGGCTTGCGGAGCTCGCCGGCGGCGGCGGAGGGGGTTGAGGTGGACCAAGACGAGATCAACCGCCGCCACGCCGAGAAGATGCGCAAGAAAAAGGTCGTCCGCGACAAGATCGTCGCCACCAAGACCGAGGAACGCGGATTGCTCATCGTCCATACCGGCAAGGGCAAGGGGAAATCCACCGCCGCCATGGGTCTCGCCATGCGTTGCATCGGCCACGGCATCCGGGTCGGCATCGTCCAGTTCGTGAAAGGGGTCTGGCAGACCGGCGAGCGGACGGTTCTCGCGCGGTTTCCCGACCTCGTCACCGTCAAGGCGATGGGTGAGGGGTTTACCTGGGAGACCCAGGACCGGGTCCGCGACGTCGCCGCCGCCGAGACCGCGTGGGAGAGCGCCAAGGCGATGATCGCCGATGCGGACTACGGCATGGTGATCCTGGACGAGCTCAACATCGTGCTTCGCTACGCCTATCTCGATGCCGCAGAGGTGATCGGGACGCTGGAATCGAGGCCGCGGGCGAAGCACGTGGTGGTGACGGGACGGAACGCCCCCGACGCGCTGATCGAGATCGCGGACCTGGTGACCGAGATGACCATGGTCAAGCACCCCTTCCGTTCCGGGGTCAAGGCGCAGGCCGGGGTCGAGTTTTGACCACCGCGGCCCTTGACGGCCGGCAACCGAGGGACAGACTGATCGCCGAACGACCGTATGCGCGGACGATTCGGAGGACATTGGCATGGGCATTGGCGGCATGACGCGGACATCGGGCACACTCCGACGGCTTTGCACCCTTTTCTCGGTGGTGGTCGTTCTTGGCGCGTGCGCCGAGTTCAGAGACGATCCCGCAACCGTGAGCCAAGATGTGGTCGCGCGTGCGACGGCGACGGTCGATCGGTTCCGGACGCTGCCCGGGCTTGCGGTCTACTGGAGTTTCGTCGCGGACGCGCAAGGCGTCGTCGTCCTGCCGCGGGTCGTCAAGGCAGGGTTCCTGGGCGCCGCCGAGGGCGGCAGCGGGGTCATGCTCGCGCGCGGGGCCGATGGCGCGTGGAGCGCGCCGGCTTTCTACACCTTGGGCGGCGCGAGCTTCGGCCTTCAGGTCGGGATCCAGAGCACCGAGGTCCTGCTGATCCTGCGCACCGAAAAGGCGGTGCGCGCCTTCCTCGATCATCAGGCGAAGCTGGGCGCGGATGCGGGTCTCACGGTCGGAATGCTGGGCGGCGGCCTCGAGGCCTCGACGACGACGAACCTGGGCACCGACGTGCTGGCCTTCGCCCACGCGCTTGTCGGCGCGTTCGGCGGTGTCGCGCTCGAAGGTGCCGTGCTCGTCCGCCGCAAGGACCTGAACGAGGCCTATTACGGCGCCGGCGCCACGCCGCAGGCGATCATCATCGACAGATCCCTGGAGAACCCGGCCGCCGACGCCCTGAGGGCCGCTCTTGCCGGCAACTGAGTCGCGGCCCGCCCGGTGCCTGATGGTCCAGGGCACCGGCTCCGACGTCGGCAAGTCGCTGTTGGTGACCGGGCTTTGCCGCGCCTACGCCAAGCGCGGGCTCGCGGTCCGTCCCTTCAAGCCGCAGAACATGTCCAACAACGCCGCCGTTGCCGACGACGGTGCCGGCGGCTCCGGCGAGATCGGCCGCGCCCAGGCCCTCCAGGCGCAGGCCGCGCGCGTCCCCGCCAGCGTCCACATGAATCCGGTGCTGCTCAAGCCCACCTCGGACGTGGGATCGCAAGTGATCGTCCAGGGACGGGTCAGAAGGAACGCCCACGCCCGCGACTACCACGCGCTTAAGCCGCGCCTCATGGCGTCGGTTCTGGAAAGCTTCGCGATCTTGCGGGCCGAAGCGGAACTGGTACTGATCGAAGGGGCCGGAAGCCCTTCGGAAGTGAACCTGCGCGAAGGCGACATCGCCAACATGGGCTTCGCCCTGGCGGCCCAAACGCCCGTGATCCTGGTGGGCGACATCGCGCGCGGCGGCGTCATTGCGAACCTCGTCGGCACCCACGCGCTCATGAGCGCGGCCGAACGCGCGCTGACGCAAGGTTACGTCATCAACAAGTTCCGGGGCGATTCGGCGCTGTTCACCGGCGCCATCGAGATGATCCGGGAGCGCACCGGCTTCGAATGCTTCGGCGTCGTCCCCCACTTCCCGGCCGCCCGCCGCCTGCCTAGCGAGGACGCCATGGCGCTCGACGGCGCCCCGGTGGTGCCCGAGGACGGGGCCGACGTCCATTTCCGGATCGCGGTCCCGCGCTTTTCACGGATCGCCAACTTCGACGACCTCGACCCCCTCGTGGCGGAGCCCGGCGTCGCGGTGCGGATCGTGAACGCGGGCAAACCCTTGCCGGCGGATGCCGACGTGATCGTGTTGCCGGGATCGAAGTCGACGCGCGCCGATCTGGCGTTGCTCAGGGCCGAAGGCTGGGACCGCGACGTCGCCCAGCACCTGCGCCGCGGCGGCGCGGTGGTGGGGCTGTGCGGCGGCTATCAGATGCTGGGCCGGCGCATCGCCGACCCCGACGGCATCGAAGGTGCGCCCGGCGAATCCGAGGGCCTGGGCCTCTTGGATATGGAGACCGTGATCTCCGAGACCAAGGCGCTGCAGCGGGTGCGCGGCACCGAAGGCGTAAGCGGCACAGCCATGGGTGGCTACGAGATGCACATGGGGGTGACCGAGGGACCGGCCGGTGCGCGGCCCTGGTTCGCGCTCGACGACGGGCGCCCGGAAGGAAGTTTGAGCGCCGACGGCCTGGTGATGGGAAGCTACCTCCACGGCCTGTTCGCCGCCGATTCGTTCCGCCACGCCTTCCTGCACCGGCTCGGCGCAAGCCCGCGGCAAGCCACGGCCTACGAGGCCGCGGTGGAAGACACCCTCGACGCCCTGGCCGATCACTTAGAGGCGAACCTCGATCTCGACCGCTTGTACGCTGTCGCCCAATAGCAGGGCGGCGAGAAGGCACCTTATTCCATCACCAGGACCTTGGCGCCCCGCACCGCCGCGTGCTTGAGCTCCATAAGGGCCGCGTTGGCGTCCGCCAGCGCATAGGTTCGGACCTCGGGGCGGATGGGGATCGCGGCCGCGAGCGGCAGGAACTCGGCGATGTCGCGCGCGGTCACGTTGGCCACCGTCATGATCTCGCGCTCGAGCCACAGGTGCTCGTGGTAACTGAGCCGCATGAGCGCGTCCTTGTCGGCGTCCTCCTTGCGGATGGCGTTGACCACCAGTCGTCCGCCGGGAACCAGGTTGGCGAGCGCCTCGACCACGGGCTTCCACGCGGGCGTGGTGTCGATGATGGCGTGAAGGGGCTCGGGCGCGCGCTCGGCCGTATCGCCCGCCCAACTCGCGCCGAGCTCGCGCGCGAAGCTGCGCGCGCCTTCGTCGCGGGCGAAGACGGAGAATCGGCTTCGCGGGTAGAGATGCCGTGCAAGCTGGAGAACCAGATGCGCCGAGCCGCCGAAGCCCGTGAAGCCCAGGCGTTGGCCGTCCTCGATGCGTGCGAGCCTGAGCGCGCGGTAGCCGACCGCGCCCGCGCACAAAAGCGGCGCGGCCTCGGCGTCGGCGAACGTCTCGGGAATGGGATGCGCGTAGGCCGCGGGCACGGTCATGTACTGTGCGTAGCCGCCGTTCACGTCGCGGCCCGTCGCCCGGAAGGCCGGATCCAGGTTCTCGTCCGGCCCGCCAGACGACGAGTGAATCCACCCCACCCCGACCCGCTCACCGATCTCTCGCCCGCGCACGCCCGGCCCGAGCGCGTCGATGCGGCCCACCACCTCGTGGCCCGGCACTACCGGCAACCGTGGCGGCGCGGCGCGGCCCTCGATCTCGTCGAGCTCGGTGTGACACACGCCGCAGGCCGAGACCTTGATCCGCACCTCGCCCGCAAGCGCGTCGGGCACGGGCAGATCGACCAGCGCGAGTGGCGTGGCCGAAGTCTCTAGCGAAACGATCTTTTCGAGGATCATCGCCTTCATGGTGTCCTCGCGCGAAGCGCAGACGACGCGGGCGGTCGGGCCCGACAGCGTATCAGGATCGCCCGGGCGCCGTGAAGGCGGCGCCCGAAGCCATCGCGCGCACGCAAACCCGCCCCCTCGGGCGCGGGGCTCTGCTATGATCGGGCCTCTGCCCAACTTCGCGCCAGGACCGAAAGGGAAACGCCGATGATAAGCCCGCAAAAGATGCGATTATGAGCGCACCGAAACCGAAACTGCTGTTGGCGCAGAAGTTCCCCGCGGCCGTCGAGGCGCGCGCCCGGCGCGATTATGAAGCGCGCCTCAACGAGACCGGCGCGAGTTGGGGCGCGGACGAGATGGTCGCGATGAGCGCCGGCATGGACGGGCTTCTGGTTGCCGCCAACGATTCGGTTCGCGCCGACGTCATCGGACGCTTGGATGAAAGCGTGCGAATCGTCGCCACGTTTTCGGTCGGCTACGAGCACATCGACGTCGCCGCGGCGCACCAGCGCGGCCTCGTGGTCACCAACACGCCCGACGTGCTCACCGACGCCACCGCCGACATGGCGGTCCTTTTGATGCTGGCGGCCGCGCGCCGGGCCGGCGAGGGCGAACGCATGCTGCGGGCCGGTGCCTGGACGGGCTGGACGCCGACCCAATTACTGGGAATCCAGGTGACCGGCAAGCGGCTCGGCATCGTCGGCAT
>JASMAE010000054.1 GCA_030754475.1 Rhodospirillales bacterium | reverse complement strand
GACCTCGGCTTCGATCCCGAGCGCCTGAACGTCAACGGCGGCGCCATCGCGCTTGGCCACCCCATCGGTGCGTCGGGCGCGCGAGTCCTGGTGACCCTGCTTTACGAAATGCGCCGCCGCGGCGCCAAGAAGGGGCTGGCGACGCTTTGCATCGGCGGCGGCATGGGGATCGCCATGTGCGTGGCCCGCGACTAACGGCGCGGGTCGATCCAACCGCGAAAGCGCCGCCCCGAACCCGCCGCGACGCTTCCGCTGCCCGGCGGCGGCCGGGCGAGGCGGGCGCGCGATCCGGCAACCGATAACCTGACGAGAACGATGGAGGACGACATGGGACGTGTTGCGATTGTAACCGGCGGCACGCGCGGCATCGGCCGCGCAGTCTCGGTGGCCTTGAAAGAGGCCGGCCACAGCGTCGCCGCGGTGTACGGCGGGAACGACGAGGCGGCCAAGGCCTTCAACGGCGAGACCGCCATCCCCGTCTACAAGTGGGACGTTTCCGACTTCGAGGCGTGCCGCGACGGCATCGCCAAAGTGACCGAGGACCTGGGTCCGGTCGAGATTCTGGTCAACAACGCCGGCATCACCCGTGACGGCACGCTTCACCGTATGGCGCGCGAAGACTGGGCGGCGGTCATCGACACCAATCTGGGCTCGTGCTTCAACATGGCGCGGTGCGTGATCGAAGGCATGCGCGAGCGCAACTTCGGCCGCATCGTAAACGTCGGTTCGATCAACGGCCAAGCCGGCCAGTTCGGCCAGATTAACTATTCGGCCGCCAAGTCCGGCATCCACGGGTTCACCAAGGCCCTCGCCCAGGAGAGCGCCGGCAAGGGCATCACGGTCAACGCCATCGCACCCGGCTACATCGATACCGAAATGGTGCGCGCCGTGCCCGAAAAAGTGCTCGAGGCTATCATCGGCCGCATTCCCGTCGGCCGTCTCGGCCAGCCCGAAGAGATCGCCCGCGGCATCGCGTTTCTGACCGCCGACGAAGCCGGCTTCATCACCGGCTCGACGCTGTCCATCAACGGCGGCCAGCACATGTATTGAGTGCGGCTACTGCGTGCGCCGCGCCGCGCCGTCGGCCGATTTTCTCACGCCGCGTCTGTCACTTTCCAAACGTCATGGCCGGGCTCCGTCCCGGCCATCCACGTCTTTGCGATCCCAGGCACGACCCGATTCCGTGGATGCCCGCGACCTGCGCGGGCATGACGACTGGGGATAGGCGACAGCGGTCCTGCAGCCCGCCGCCGGTGGCGTCATCGCCCTTCCCGGGCCTGATTCCGGGGACGGCAGTGACGAACCGATCCGTGAGCACATTCAACCGCGATCCGTTTCAGGCGGGCGGCGGGGCGGTCTCGGTCATGAAGGGGTTTTTCGCGAACCCTTCGTACCAATTCGTGAGACGCGGTGCGTCCGCGCGCCAGTCAAAATCCGGCATCCGGAGGTCGATGTAGCCGAGCGCGCACCCGACGGCGATGTTGCCGATATCGGGATCACCCTCGAGCGCGGCGGCCTCGGCCTCGAGGGCCGCCACCGTCCGCTCCACCTTGCCCTGCTGCCGCTCGACCCAACCGGGGGATCGTTCGCCGTCGGGCCTCCGCAATTCCTGGTAGCACGACACGCAGGCATCCATGATTCCGTCCGCTAGGGCCTGCTGCTGCAGCGCCGTCCAGCGCGCTTCGCCGGCGGGCGGGAACACCTTCGGGCCGTCGTGGAGGCTGTCGAGGTATTCGCAGATCAGCGGCGAATCGATCAACGCCTTGCCGTCGTCGGTAATGAGCGCCGGCACCTTGCCGAGCGGGTTGTCGCCCCACCAGCTCGGATCCGTGGTCTCGGTCCGGACGTTCTCGATACGCGAATCCAGGCCCGTGGCGACGGCGACCGCGCGGACTTTGCGGACGAACGGCGAGGTCGGCGAAAAGCGCAGTTTCATCCCTTCACTCCCTTGGAAATAGGCGATCGCGGCGGCGATCCGCGGCCCAGGTTAGCATCGCTCCGCCGCGCCCGCCAGCGTCGGCGGCTACCCCAGCCCGAGCAACGCCCGCGCGTTGTCGCCGAGGATTCGCCGCTTGTCGTCGGCGGACAAGCCGGGGTGCTCGCCGACCACTTCGACGGGGCGTTCGTATCCCATGTCGAAGCAGTAGTCGCTTCCCAGCATGACCCGGTCGGCGCCGACCAGATCAATCAGGTAGGCGAGCGCCTTCGCCGAGTGGCTAACCGTGTCGTAATAGAAGCGCCGCAGGTACTCGACGGGGCCGCGCTCCAAGTGCGCGCACTCGGGGCGCACCTCCCAGCCGTGGTTGATGCGCCCCACCAGATAGGGAAACGAGCCACCCGCGTGCGGCAGGCAGACGGTCAGTTTCGGGAACCGATCGAGGACGCCGCCGAAGATCAGATGCGCGGCCGCGATGGCCGATTCGGTGGGGTTGCCCACCAAGTTGGTCAGATAGAAGGACTTGAGGCGTTCCGGCTCCACCACCTTGATGGGATGGAGGAAGATCGGAAGTCCCAGCGCCTCGGCCCGCTCGAAGACACCCGAGAACGCGTCGTCGGAAAGCTCGCGCTCGCGGATCCGCGTCGCCATGTAGAGCCCGCGCACGCCCGGCGCGGCCGCGATGCGCTCGAGCTCGCGGGCGGCAAGCGCCGGGTCGTTCATGGGCAGCATGGCGAAGCTGACGAAGCGATCGGGATGGTGCTGATGCGCCTCGACCACGGCGTCGTTGAATGCCTGGGACAGTTTCAGCGCCAGCTTGGGATCCGCCCAATAGACCATCGGCGCCGTCAGCGAAAGCGCGTGCACATCGACGCCTTGCTCGTCCATGGCCGCGAGCCGTTGCTCCAGATCGACGATCCGGGATTCGAGTGGCCACGCGGTGCCGTCGACGCTGAGCACCGCGGCGCCTTCTTTACCCGACGCCGCGAGGGCCGCCCCGTAGGACGTGCCTTCGTCTGCGACAAGATCGAGAAAGGAGGCGGGAAAGAAATGGGCGTGGATGTCGACGCTGGCGTGTGGGTGCATGGTCTCGGTCGCCCCGAAGGGATGGTTGATGGGCCGGGGCGCGCGCCTCGGGAGAACGCCAAAGGGTAACACCGCGCGTCGTCGCCGGCCAGCCATCCGCCGAAAGCGGATCGCGCTCGACGCGAAGCGCGATGCGGTTCCGATCAGGCGCGCCAAACCCCTCTATTTCCAAAGATTAGGCCAGATTCAAGCGCCCGCCGGATCACCATGGGCCATTCCGAGCGACCACGATCTGGTCCATGGCGTCGTCCACATCTTTGGAATCGCACCAGTCCACGCCCGCTGACGGCCACCCGCGGCATCCTATGGTTGGGGCGGCCGGGCCGACGTGCGGGCGGGTTCCGCTTGAACGGATAATGCGGTGGGGCGCTTCTTCGGCCGGGCCGGCGGCGGCCC
>JASMAE010000053.1 GCA_030754475.1 Rhodospirillales bacterium | reverse complement strand
CGACGACGAATACGGCTTCGGCGATCTCGGGCGCGACCAGTTCGGCTTGGTGACGCCGATGACGGTCTATCGCTCGCAGGGCCAGGTCATCGACGCCGTGGTTCGCGGTAACGCCGCCGTAGGCATCTTGCCGCTGCCGTTCCGCGGCGAGAAGGAGCCGTGGTGGCCGCATCTCGTGAGCGAGGAAGCCGACGCGCCGCAGATCATCGCCCGGCTTCCCTTCGCCGGCCACGGAAGCGGCCGCGGCGGAGCGCTGGAGGCGCTCGTGATCGGCCGCATTGCATTCGAGCCGACCGGGCGCGACCGGAGCTATCTCGCCATTGAGGTGGAGGGCGAAATCTCGCTCTCGAGCCTGGGTCCGGCGCTGGCCGGGGAGGATCTCGCGCCCGCCTTCACCGCGTTTTGGTCGCCCGAACACACGCCCGGCTCGTGCTTGTATCTGGCCGAGGTGGACGGTTTCGTCGCGGCGAAGGACCGTCGCATCCTTCGCCTGGTTGAGGCCCTGGACGCGCCGGTGCGCCGCATCCTGATCCTTGGCGGCTACGCCGTTCCCTTGGGCGCCGAGGAGCTGGCCGCCCCGGCCGGCGCGGCGAAGAAAACCCGCCAGCCCCGCGCCAAATCGCGCGCGACGGGGCGGACGAGCAAGGCGTCCCGCACGGACCCCCGGGCCGCGTGAAGCCTTGAACACGCTCGTCGCGCGGCCCGGCATTGCCGAGATCGACCCCTACGTGGGCGGCGAGTCCGCGATTAAGGGCCGTGATCGCGTCGTCAAGCTTGCCTCGAACGAAGGCGCGCTGGGACCCAGTCCCAAGGCGGTGGCCGCATACGTCGAAGCCGCACAATCGATGCACCGCTATCCCGATGGCGCGTGCGTGGCACTGCGTTCCGCATTGGCCGAGCGCTACGGTTTGGATCGCGACCGGATCGTGTGCGGGGCCGGCTCGGACGAGCTGCTCTCGCTGCTTTGCCGTGCCTATGCGGGGCCGAGCGACGAAGTCCTGTACAGCGAACACGGTTTTCTGATCTTCCCCATTGCCGCGCGCGCCGTCGGCGCGACCCCGGTCACTGCGCCCGAGGCGAAGCGCACGGTGGACGTGGACGCGGTTCTGGCCCGCGTGAGCGAAAAGACCCGCGTCGTCTTCATCGCCAACCCAAACAACCCCACGGGGACG
The DNA here is from genome assembly GCA_030754475.1 of Rhodospirillales bacterium. Classification (GTDB taxonomy): domain Bacteria; phylum Pseudomonadota; class Alphaproteobacteria; order Rhodospirillales; family JASLLV01; genus JASLLV01. Next base: position 16,122 of record JASMAE010000053.1, on the reverse strand, counting down.
TATCTCAGCGCGGCGGAGATGCGGCGCCTCAAGGACGGGCTTTCGGATTCGGTCCTTCTCGTCGTCGATGCAGCCTACGCCGAATACGTCGAGCGTGACGACTACGAGCCGGGTATCGAACTCGTGGACTCGGCCGCCACCGTGGTGATGACGCGGACGTTCTCGAAGATCCACGCGCTCGGAGGATTGCGGCTCGGCTGGTGCTACGCACCGCCTGCGGTGGTCGACGTCCTCAACCGGATCAGGCTACCGTTCAACGTCTCGCGCGCCGCACAGGCGGCCGGGCTCGCGGCGCTGGCCGATGTCGCGTTCACCGAAGGCTCGCTTCGCCACAACACCAAATGGCGCGCCTGGTTGACTGAGCGCTTGCGCGGCCTCGGGCTCATCGTCGGTGACAGCGTCTGCAACTTCGTGATCGTGCAGTTTCCCGCCACGCCGGACCGCGACGCCGCGGCCGCCGACGCCTTCCTCAAGGCGCGTGGGCTGATCGCCCGGCGACTCGCCGGCTACGGCCTGCCCGGGTGCCTTCGCATCACCATCGGGCGCGCCGAAGAGATGGGCGCCGTCGCCGACGCACTCACCGAGTTCGTGGGCTGAGCCATGCCGGCGCGTGGAAGATCGCAGCTTTTCGAGCGGGTCGCCTTGATCGGGATGGGCCTGATCGGCTCGTCGCTCGCGCGCGTTCTCAGGCGCGACGGTCTCGCGGGCCAAATCGCGGCGTCGGCGCGCACCCAAGCGACGCTGGACAAGGCGACCGCGTTGGGGCTCTGCGACAGCGCCACCCTCGATGCCGCGGAGGCGGCGGCGGGCGCCGATCTCGTGATGCTGTGCACCCCGATCGGCGCCTACACCGAGACGGCGGCAACGATCGCGCCCGCCTTGAAGCCCGGCGCGATCGTCAGCGACGTGGGTTCGGTCAAGCGCCAGGTGATCCGCGACGTCGGCCCGCTGATCCCCGAGGGCGTCCACCTGGTTCCGGGGCACCCGGTAGCGGGAACCGAGCATTCCGGCCCCGAAGCCGGATTCGCCGAGCTGTTCGTGGGCCGCTGGTGCATCCTGACGCCGACGCCGGAAACCGACGCGGGCGCGGTCGAACGGGTGGCGGAGCTGTGGCGCCATGCGGGCATGAAGATCGAGATGATGGACGCCGGCCACCACGACCAGGTGCTGGCCATCACCTCGCACCTGCCGCATTTGATCGCCTACACAATCGTCGGCACCGCGACCGATTTGGAGCAGCATCTCAAGGAAGAGGTGATCAAGTTCTCGGCCAGCGGGTTCCGCGACTTCACGCGGATCGCCGCGTCCGATCCCGTCATGTGGCGCGACATCTTCCTCAACAACCGCGACGCGGTCCTCGAGATGCTGGGCCGCTTCAGCGAGGACCTGACGGCGCTGCAACGCGCGATCCGCTGGGGCGAAGGGGACAAGCTGGAGGAGCTGTTCACGCGCACCCGCGAGATCCGAACCGGGGTCATCGAGGCCGACCAGGCGTAAGCGTGGGGGCGCGTTCGCCCGCCCTACAGCCGCGATCCGGCCTTGGCGAAGGCGCTCTGCCACTTGGTCGCGTCGTCGTCGTCGAAGATGAGATCGGAATCGGCCGGCGCCGTCAGCCAATCGTCGCGGTCGAGTTCGCCTTCGAGCTGCTGCCCCGCCCAGCTCGCATAGCCGAGCACCACGAGTACGCGGCTCGGCCCTTCGCCGCGCGCCAGCGACTTGAGGACTTTGAGCCGAGCCGACAGCGACACGCCGGCGATCACCTCGGCGGTGGTGCTGTCGGCGTAGTCGTCGCTGTGAAGGACGAAGACGCGGCGGGGCTTCACCGGCCCCCCGTAATGGAGCGTGATCTCCAGCGATTCCGAAGTGTCCTCGTCTCCGGTTCGAACACCGAAACCTTCCAGGAGGTGCGAGAGCGGGCCCCGTCCGAAGACCCGGTTAACGACGAAGCCCCTGGCGCCGTTCGCGTCGTGATCGACCATGAAAATCACCGCCTCACGGAAGCGGGGGTCGGTCATCTTCGGTGTCGCGACCAGGAACTGGCCCTTGAGGTGGGGATCGAATGCGCCGCCGCCGGGAACGTCGCCTGCGCCCTGCACCGGGCCCGCCGCCGGGGCGACGAGGAATGCGAGCGCCAGAATCGTCGGGAAACGCGACCACCTCATCGCCTTCGATCATAGCAGGAATCGCCGCCGATCGCCTCAGGGATCGGTCTTCTGCGCCGGCCAACGGACGGGGGGAACGCGCAGCATGCGCACCGGGCCCACGTAGAGGGCGCGGTCCTGCAAAGTAAGCGGCACGTTCAAGACGGGCGGCCCGCCATCGTCCGGCCGCCTCGCCAACGCGCCGAGCACCACCTTGGCCATGACGGCGTCACCGGCCTCGACGACGCCGCGCGCGCGCAGCGCCTCGACGAGATCAAAGAGGCCCCTGATTTGGGCCGTGAACGCGCCGATGGGCTGCATGTCGGCGTCGAGCGCGAACGTGCCTTCGCCCTGCACCCGCAGCGGCCCGTGGTCGAGGCGCAACGAGCCCACGTCGATCGTGCCGCCGGCGTCACGCCACGCCTCCAACGCCGCCGGCCAGCGCTCGTCCGGGACCGGGCCGTTGATTCGCGCCTCGAGAGAGATCAGCCCGATCGAACGGCCGAACGGTAGGGCGAGCGCGGACGGAACGACCACGTCGGCGACGCGGGCCCGGATCTCGTACGCGGCCGAGTGGTCGGTGGGCTCGTCCGCCGGAAACAGGCCGACGTCTACGGTCGCGGCGCCCACCGAGACGCTTTCCGCTGCCTCCGTGGCGGCGAGCGCGAGCCGCTCGAAAACGAGCGTTCCTTGGACGGGGCGTCCGTCCGCGGTTTGGATTTCGGCGCGAACGGCGCCGGTCGGGCTGGTGTGGGTCCGCGTCACACCGCCGATGGTCGCGCTGAAACGGTGCGGACCGACGAGCGAGACGGAAATACGGCTCCAGTTCCAGACCGGGATCTCGGCCGCGGCCTCGCGCGCGCTCCAGCTCGCCTGGGCCCCGAGCGGCGCGAGGGCCAGCGCCGGGTCGTGCATGCGTGCGCTGAGGCGCAACGGGAATCCGCCCAGCTCGAGATCGGAATAGGTGACGGTGGGCATTCCGTCGGGCGCGCCGAAGACGGCCGTCTCGAGCGCGCCGCGGAACTGGAAGGCCATGAACAGCCAGACGGCGACGTAAAGGATGCACGCCGATGCCACGATGAGCAGCGCGACGGTTGCGCGTTCGATCACGCTTCGAGGATTCGCGCCCGGCCCCTCGCGGAACGGTCCGTCTTCGGACCCGCCGGGTGGTTGTTCTCGATCCGGGCTCGCCATGGGGCGCCATCCAAGGATTATCGGATTACGCGGATCGTCCCTTAATAGCGCGGGCAGCGACCGGCATCGAGGGGACGCAACTCCGCAGGCCTCGGACCGGAGCCCTCGGCTGCGACCGCCGGACGGCGTCGCCCACACCATATCGTGGTCGGCCGCGATTGCGTAGGCGCGATCCGCCGGCCACGTGAATCTGGTCCATCTGATTGAAATGGAGCGGATGGACGCGGTTGATTAGAACTGCGTCGCGATGCCAATCTAGCGCGATCCGCTCTCGGTGCGTGTTCGACGGGGACGGGCGCGAAGGGAAGGAAACCATCCGTGGCTGAGGCGCACGAGATCTGGGTGTTCGCATACGGCTCGCTCATGTGGCGTCCGGGTTTTCCCTACCTTCGCCGCGAGAGCGCGCTCTTGCACGGCTATCACCGGGCGTTTTGCGTACGTTCGACGAGATACCGCGGCACGCCCAGAAAACCGGGACTGGTTCTCGGGCTCGACCGAGGCGGATCGTGCCGGGGCCGCGCCTACAAGATTGCCGCCAGGCGCGCGGACTCCGTGTTCGCCTATCTTTGGGAACGCGAGCTCGACAACGACGTCTACGAGCCGAAATGGCTGCCGGTGGCGACGCCGGCGGGCAAGGTTCGGGCCTGCGCTTTCGTCGTCGATCGCCGTCACCCCGATTACACGGGCCGGCTCGCGAACGCGCGGATTGCCGAAATCCTCGCATCGAGCCGCGGCGACCAGGGCACGGCGCGCGCATACTTGGAACACACGGTCGTCCAACTGGATGCGCTCGGGATCCGCGAAGGCGCGCTGCACCGGATCCTGGACGAGGTCCGCGCACACCTCGTCGCAGGCGCGGCGAGGCAGCGATGACGTCAGCTACACCGTGAATAGCCGCACGCCGTGCAGGTGTCGCAGTTCTCCTGACGGACGATGCCGGCCTGGCCGCACTTAGGGCACTGGCGGAAGGGCGCGCCGGAAGCTGGCGGCTCCGCGCCGTTGCCGCCCGCCAGCGCGACCACCGCTTTTTCGTCGCCACGGTCCTGGATGAGCGACGCGGGCGCCGGGAGAAACCCGATCGCGATCATGTGGCGTTCGATCGCCTCGCCGATGGCGGCGAGGATCGAGGGAACGTAGCGGCCTCCCACCCATTGGCCGCCACGCGGATCGAACACGGCCTTCATCTCCTCGACCACGAACGAGACGTCGCCGCCGCGCCGGAACACCGCCGAAATCATGCGCGTCAGCGCCACCGCCCAGGCGAAATGCTCCATGTTCTTGGAGTTGATAAAAACCTCGAAAGGGCGCCGCCGGCTGTCCTGAACGATGTCGTTGACGGTGATGTAGATCGCGTGGTCGCTGTCCGGCCAGCGCACCTTGTAGGTGGCGCCGGCCAGCGACTCCGGGCGATCGAGAGGCTGGGTCATGTAGACGATAGCGCCCGAATCGCCCGTATCCGCTGGTCGCGCGCCCGAAATCGGGGATTCGAGCGGCAGCTCGGCCTGTTTCGCTGCGTGCGCGCTCGCGCGCTTGCCCGGCGCCTCGAGCACCGCGCCCGTGATCTCGTTCGGGCGATACGTGGTGCACCCCTTGAGGCCGAGTTCGAAGGCGGTCGTGTAGATACCCTTGAAATCCTCGAAGGGTATGCTTTCGGGACAGTTGATGGTCTTGGAGATCGAGCTGTCCACGTGGCGCTGGACCGCGGCCTGCATCACCAGATGGTCGCCCGGCGCCAAGCCCTGGGCGTCGACGAAGTAGTCGGGAAGCGCCCGATCCGAGCCTTCCAAGCGGCGGAACAGGCGATAGGCGAAATCCGAGACCTCTTCGTCGCGGCGCGCGCCGTCCGGCATCATGACGCGGCGCGTGTAGTTGAAACTGAACACGGGCTCGAGGCCGGACGAGACATTGTCGGCGAAGATGGAAATCGTTCCGGTCGGGGCCACCGAAGTGAGCACCGCGTTGCGAATGCCGTCGCGCGCGATCGCGGCGCGGACGTCGTCGTCGAGGCCGCGGACCGTCTCGCCGTCGAGGTAACGGTCGCGATCGAACAGTGGAAAGGCGCCCTTCTCGGCGGCCAATCGGGACGAAGCCAGATAGGCTGCGCGCTGGATGGTCTTCATCCACGATTCCGTCAGTCGGACCGCCTCGCGGCCACCGTAACGGGCGCGGCACAGGATCAGGGCGTCGGCAAGGCCGGTTATGCCAAGCCCGATGCGGCGCTTCGCCTTCGCTTCGTGCTCCTGGGCCGGCAACGGGAATTTCGAGACGTCGATCGCGTTGTCGAGCATGCGAACCGCGGCATCCACGATGTCCGCCAGCGCGTCGGTATCCAGCCGCGCGCGGTCCGAAAACGGATCATGGACGAGGCGCGCCAGGTTAACCGAGCCCAGAAGGCACGCCCCGAAGGGTGGCAACGGCTGCTCGCCGCAGGGGTTGGTGGCGTGAATTTGCTCGCAGTAGGAGAGGTTGTTCAGGCGGTTGACGGTGTCGATGAAGATCGCCCCGGGCTCGGCGTAGGCGTAGGTCGCCCGCATGATCTTCTCCCAGAGCTCGCGCGCGGGAACGCTCCTCCAGACGACCCCGTCGAAGACCAGCTCCCAGGCGGCATCCTCCCGCACCGCGTGCATGAAGGCGTCCGTCACCAGCACCGACAAGTTGAACATGCGAAGCCGTCCGGGTTGGTGCTTGGCCTCGATGAACGCCTCGATATCGGGGTGGTCGCAGCGCATGACGGCCATCATGGCGCCGCGTCTCGATCCGGCGCTCATGATCGTCCGGCACATGGCGTCCCAGACATCCATGAACGACAGCGGTCCCGAAGCGTCCGCGCCCACGCCGCGCACCTCGGCGCCCTTGGGTCGAAGCGTCGAGAAGTCGTAGCCGATGCCGCCGCCCTGCTGCATGGTCAGCGCCGCTTCCTTCAACGCATCGAAGATTCCGGCCATGTCGTCGGGGATGTCGCCCATGACGAAGCAGTTGAACAGCGTGACATCGCGTCGCGTACCGGCGCCCGCGATGATCCTTCCTGCGGGCAGGAACCGGAAATCGTCGAGGACGTCGAGGAATCGCCGCTCCCAGCGCCCGGGCTCGTTCTCGGGCTGCGCCAAGGCACGGGCGACGCGTGCCCAGGTATCGCCGATGGTCTTGTCCACAGGCCGCCCGTCGGCACCCTTCAGCCGGTACTTCATGTCCCAGATTTGGCGCGATATCGACGCAAGCTCAACCATTACCGCCCCCGAAAGCGGGACAATCCGCCCAAACGGCGCGACCGCAACCGCCCGAAAAGCCAGGCGGAAGTCGTTTTTCTCAAAGATTCCAATGGCTTTTCCGGATCAACTTTACGCCGCAGGAAAGACGTCGTCAAGCAATGTTCCCGTTATGTTTCCACGCTTTTATCCACGTCGCCGGAAGCGAGCAAGCGATTGTTTTTGCTGGCTTCGTCCACTTGCACCCGTTTTTCGCGCGAGCGGCGGACAAATTATCCACAGGATTCTTCACAAACACCCGGTGGGCGGGCCGAGGACCGCGCCGCCATCAAGCTTATGCGGAATCGCGGTCTTCGGCGGCGGCGCGCAGGCGCGGACCCGCGGGCGCCGAGGTCTCGGCCTCCTGGCGGATTCGCTCTGATGCGCCTTCGAAGCGCGATTGCAGTTCGGCCAGAAAGATGCGCTTGTCCAGGCCGGTGGGGATCGGGGGGAGGAACTCGAGCGTGATCACGCCCGGGTACTTCAGGAACGCGCGGCGGCCCCAGAACACGCCCGAATTCAGCGCCACGGGCACGACCGGAACCGCCAGGCCCACGTAAAGCGCGGCGACCCCGACATGAAGGGGGCGTCTCTCGCCGGGCGCGACGCGCGTGCCCTCGGGAAAGATCACGATCGGGCGTCCGGCCGCAATCCGATCCCGCGCCTCGCGCAGCATTTTCCTGAGTGCGCTTGCGGCGCCGTCGCGCTCGACGCTCACGTTGCCCCATCTGCGGGAATACCACCCCCAAAGGGGAATCGACAGCAGTTCCTTTTTGAGCACGAAAGCCGCATTCTCGAAGAGGGTCAGAAGGAACGCCGTCTCCCAGAACGACTGATGCATGCAGGCGAGCACCACGGGGCCATCGGGAAGGTTCTCGCGCCCGCGCACTTCGCAATCCAGTCCCGTGATGGCTGTCAGCGCGGCTTGATTGGTGCGCGCCCAGTACAAGACGATGGCTCGCATGTACCGGCGCGGCATGAACCCAAAGGGGACGAGCACGATCAGAACGAGCGTCAACCAGGTGAAAAGAAAGACGTTGTAGACGAGCGAGCGAAGCCAGATCACAGCTCGTCCCCGCCGCCCGGCGCAATCACGTTCTCGATCGCATGTGCGGCCCAGACCAGAACGTATTTGTTGAACTCGCTGACGATCAGGCGGGCGCTTCCGGACCACCGCCACCAGCCGTCGTTTCTGAAGTTTTCGGGAACCACCGGGTGCGCGATCAGGATGACGCCGGGAAGAGCGTGGTGGAACTCAAGCATGCTTCGCGGCACGTGGTAGTTGGAGGTGACGATCCGAAGGCTCCGAAATCCATGGCGTCGGACCCACGCGGCGGTTTCTTCGGCGTTGCCCGCGGTATCGCCGGCGTCGTGGCCGATCTCCACGCAGCAGCGTAGATCGTCGGGCGCGTATTGGAAATGCCGCAACAGCTCGGATACGTCGACGCCGCGATAGACGCCCGAGACGAGGAGTCTCCCGGCCGCGTTCGCCGAAAGCAGATCGAACCCGGTGGCGAGACGTCGGCTACCGCCGGTGAGCACGACGATGGCGTCGGTGGACGTCGTGACTTCGCCGGCTTCGGTGGGAATCACGGCCGCAAACCGGAACAGTCCGACACCCCAGGCGATAACGGCGACGAAGGCCGCCAGCGCGATCCAGCGAAGGCGCCCAGGACGCCGGTCGCCGTGGACCCTTCGCGCGCGCCGGATCATCATCGGCGCCGCAGCGCCGGCGCGCGCCCGATCGCGGCGCGGTCCCGACGCGCGTGGTGCCCGGCCATCGGCGAGCGGCGCCGACGCCCGGCAAAAGGCGCGAAAAGCGACCCATCAGGCGGTCTTGGGCGAGCCTCGGACGTCGTCGCACGGCCCTCGTGATGATCGGCATCACTTCGAGCCGTGCTCAAGGCCGAAGGCTCGTCCAAGACCGTCACTCGTGCCATCCTACTGTGATAGGGGGTACTAGGGCATCCGCGCCAGCGACCGGATCACCGTCAAACGGGCCGTCACCGCGGCGATGGCCGCCGCCGCCAGCGGCAGTACGAGAAATGCGCTCCACCCTATCGGCGACAGCGAGAGCTCGGGCAGCAGTTCCGGCTCCAGACGCGTCGCCAGGTATCCGATCGCACCCAGGGTCGGCACCGCGAGCGCGAGCCCGACGGCGGCGCCCCGAATCGCATGCGCCTGCGCCCGGCGCGCGAACTGCCGGGCGATATAGGCGTCTTGCGCGCCGATCAGATGCAGCACCTCGATCACGTCCTGGTGCACGGCCAGTCCGGTGCGCGTGGCGAACACCACCGTGCCGGCGGTCGCCGCGCTCATCAGGGCGAGAGTGGCACCCGCTAGAAGCTCGATGGCGCGAACCAGCCTGACCAGCCGGTCCAGCCAGACGCGGTGGTCGTCGATGGTCGCGTCGGGAACGCGCGCCTGAAGGGCGCGCGTGAGCTCGGCGACCTCGACATCGTCGTCGATCTCGACGTCGATGAGGCGGGGCAAGGGCAGATCGCCGGCGGCCGTCGCCGGACCGAGCCACGGCTCCAGAAGGGCGGCAACCCGCTCGGCGGACACCAGATCGGCGCGGACGACCCCGGGTGCCGAACGCAAGCCGATGAGGGCGGCGTCGGTGCGGCGGTCGTCGTCGGCCTCGTCGCCGCTCGCCGGGATCTGGACGCTCAGCGTCGCGCTGACCCCGCGTTCCCACCCGGCGGCGAGGGAATCGAGGAACAGCGTCCCCGCCAGGGCCAGTGATGCGAGAAACACCACGAACGCGATGATCCAGGGAAGGAAACGACCGTGGGAATCTCGGTCGAGGGGAAGATCGGTCCGCGGGTTCAGCATTCAGGCCGCGTCGCCCGCGCTGCTCCGGAGCAGCCGGTCACGGGTACCGCCGGCGGTGCGCCCGACCGGAGCCGGAGAGCCGGACACGCCTTCGATGCCGGGCTCGGCGGCGAAGTGGCCCTGATCGAGGCGGAGGCATCCATGGCCCACGCGTGCAACCAGGGCCTCGTTGTGGGTTGCGATGACCACCGTGGTTCCGAGCTTGTTGAGCTCCTCGAACAAATGCATCAGCCGGAACGCCATCTTGTCGTCGATGTTTCCGGTCGGCTCGTCGGCGAGCAAAAGACGGGGACGGCCGATGACAGCGCGCGCGATCGCCACCTTTTGTTGCTGGCCTCCGGAAAGGGTCGGCGGGCGCGCGCCGACGTGATCCTTGAGCCCGACCCACGACAACAACTCGATGACGTGCTTGCGCACGTCGTCTTCGCGGTTTCCCGCGACGCGAAGCGGTAGGGCCACGTTGTCGAAGGCGGACAAATGATTGAGAAGCCGAAAATCCTGGAAGACGACGCCGATCCGCCGTCGCAGCGCCGGCAGTGCGCGCCGAGGCGTGGTGGCGATATCCCGGCCGAAGAGCGTAATCAGCCCCCGCGACGGTTTCAGGGCAAGATACATCAGCCGAAGAAGTGACGACTTGCCGGCGCCGCTGGGGCCAACCAAGAAGTGAAACGATCCCGCCGGAAGCGAGAACGTCACGTCCTGCAAGACTTCCGGGCCAAGGCCGTAGCGCAGGCCCACGTTCTCGAATTCGATCACGCGCCCGTTTTCTTCGTGCGGCACCAAATGGCTCCCGTTCGCGGCCGCACAATGACACGGAGAAGGTCCCCGCGTCCAGGGTCACGGCCCGGCCGCGGAACCCTTCGGTTGCTTGCGTTGGAAGGGGTGAGTGCCTATAAAGGTTGACTGTTCGTTACAGCCTAACACCGAATGATCATCACCTGTCCCGGCTGTTCCACCCAATTTCAGCTGGCCCCTGAAGCGTTCCGCGGGCAGGCGAGGAAGATGCGGTGCTTTAATTGCGGCACGGAATGGTCGCAGCCGCTTTCGGCCCCCCTTCGTCCGCCGGCGTACTTAGATCCAGATTTCGCGGGCCCGGCGATGGCGGAACCGGAACCGGTGCGGGTTCAGCCGCCGCCTCCTCCACAACCTCCGCCGCTCCCGCAACCCCCGCCCGAGCCCGAGGCGTCCGATTCCGGAGAAGAGACCGGTGAACAGCTCGCGGCCGACGCCGCGCCCGAGGCGCCCCCGCCCGAGCCCGAGGCACCCGATTCCGGAGAGGAGACCGGTGAACAGCTCGCGGCCGACGCCGCGCCCGAGGCGCCCCCGCCCGAGCCCGCCGAGGAAGAGACGTTCACCGACGAGGAGCTGGAGGAGATGCTGGGCGCCGAGACCGATCTCGAGACCATGGAATCGCTGGTGCCCGAAGACGGCGAGGAAACCCAGACATCGGACGTGGAAGATCCCGAGGACATTCCGGAACCCGATCCGATTCCCCAGAGCTTGACTGCCGACACCAGCGACGATGACGACGACGACGACGAAAGTCCCGCGAAACGGCCCGAAATGCGGCTCGTCATCGCCGGCGCGAGCGCTCTGTCGTTGTTGATCGTCCTCCTCGCCGCAGCATTCTTCGCACGCGGAACGATCGTCTCAATGTGGCCGTCGGCGGCGGGTTTGTATGCGACGATCGGCCTCGGCGAATCGCTCGGTGCCGGGTTGGATATTCGCGATGTGCGCTCGGTTCGCTCGACCGAGGGCGGCGTCGATGTCCTCGTCGTCCGCGAGATCATCAACAACGTCTCGGGCGGGGCACGCAGCGTTCCATTGATCCGGGTCGTTCTGATGGACTCCGTCGATGAAGAGGTGATGACGATGGTCATCCCGCCATCGAAAAGCGAGCTTCCGTCGGGTGAAAACGTCGGCTTTAGCGCCCGCATCGAGGATCCGCCCGGCACCGCCCGGCGCCTCGAGGTCATGTTCACCGAGGCCGAGGACCAAGCACCGATGGGCGAAGAAGCCCCGGCGGCCGGCGCGGTCGAAGAAGCCCCCGCCACCGAGAGCGCGGACAAGCCCGCTTCCTAGAGCGATATCCACTCACGTGGAATCGCACCGACTACACGGATAATGCGCTAGACCCGATCGTGGTCATCCGCGATCGCTTAACAGCGATACGCCGACCCCCCTGATTCTGGTCGCTCTTGTTGAGTTGGCGCGGATGGGCGCGCTTGAGGACGCGCGCGCAGTCGGGCGCCACATGGGCGGCCCGAGCCATCGCCGAATGGGCGGAAAATCCTGCCCATCAAGCTAGATCGCGGTCGGTCGGAATCGCGTGAGCCGATCCGGCGGGCGCTTGAATCTGGTCTGTTTTATGAAATCGAGCGGATGGGCGCGCCGGCCCGCACCAAGGGTCAGAATTTTAGGGTGCGGCACCCGCGCGCGGCGTTTCGGATGGTCCGGATCTTGCTTGTCACCAAAACGAGCGCCGATCTTTGCGCTCCACAAAAACAAGAGGCGAAGAGGACTATCATGCACCATCTCGGGAATCGGGCGGTGTTGAGCCGCCACGCAAATCACTGGGTCTGGCATCCGGCGTCGGCGCGAACGCCGGCATCGTGGATCGGGGCGCGGCTCGCGCTCTATATGGTTCGCGCGCGCTGGGGTCACGAAACGACGCGCCGCGCCGCACGCGCTCTCTCGCAAGCCGTCGGCCGCGCGCCGAGGTTGCCGCGCGGCACATAGACCAGATCGCGGTCGGGCGGATTTACCTGCGGTGTTCCGCCGACCGTGTGAATCTGGTCGCCACTATGGAGATCGAGCGGATTCACGCGTTTGATTGCAACCGCGATGCGGTTCCAATCAAACGCGATCCGCTCTATGCGAGTCGTTCGGGCCGTTCGTCCGTCGTACGGGGCCGCCGTCAGAACTGACGCAGCAGCCGCTCGATGTAGTCGCGCTCGATCTGCGGTCGATCGCGCTGGCTGGCGCGACGGCGCAGCTCAAGCAGGATCTCGCGCGCCCGGCGCATCTCCATCGCGTCCGGGACCTCGACGAAGCCCTCGACGGCCGAACCGTATGCACTGTCGGGGTTGCGGCCGAACGGATCGCGACGCGGGAATCGGTTGAATTGCCCAAGCGGTACCTGCCGGGTGCCGCCGAGACCTAACATCGCGCCGGCACCGCGCGTGAGCTCCTCCATCGCCGCCTCCATGCCGCGGCGCAACTGCATCAAGGCCTCGGTCTCCGACGCCACCGCGTCCCCCGACCGGCCCGCGTTGAGCGCCCGTTCCGCCTCGCGCATGGCCCGTTCGGCGAGGCCCATGTTGTCGGGGATCGAGCCCAGCATTTCGTCGAGCTTGAGCATCAGCTCGCCGAGCGCCCGGCGGATGGCCTCCTGCTCGGCGGCCTCGCCGGCGCCCGGATTCGAGCCCAACTGACCCTGCTGCCCGGATCGTCCCTGGCCGGGCTGTGGAAGACCCTGCCGCCGGTCGGAGCGCGCGCCCGCCCCCTCCCCGTCCTCGCGGCTGGACCGCCGGAAGGTCTGGTCCAGGAGCGACTGCTGGCGCTTCGAGAGATCGCGCAGCCGGTCCATCAGCTCCTGGGTCTGGGCGAAACCGGAGCGCATGGTGCCCTGTTGCATGGCGGTGCGAAGATTGTCGAGCATCCGCTGCAGTTCCTCGAGAATCCGATTGGCCGCTTCCCGGTTCCCCATACGCGCCAATTCGCGGGCCTGCTCGATCAGGCGTTGCATGTCGTCGCGGCCCATCATCTCGGCGTTGGGCGGAATCTCGGCATCGCTCATGCCGTCGCGCATGAGGCGCTCGGCCAGCGCCTCCATGTACTCGTCGATCATGCGCCGCAACTCGTCCATCAGACGGTCGATCTCGGGAAACTCCCCGCCCGCCTGGAGCTCCCGCATCAAGTCCTCCTGGACGCGCAACAACTCGCGCTCCGAGATCGAGAGCTCTCCGTCCTCGAGCCTGAGCGCCGTGTCCCAGAGCAACTTCTGGACCGACGCCAGCGCCGCGTCGCGCTCGTCCTCCAGAAGCCGCGACCGCGCCACGGAAAGGGCGAGGAAGACCACGGTGTCGTGGGCGAACCACATGGGCTGGCCGGCGATCGCCTGCAGCGCGGTGGCGACCCGGGCGCGGACCGTCGGCGAGGGACGCGAAAGCTTTTTTCGCTGTTCGATGATGGCGCGGGCGATGGGGTGGTTGAACACCCGTTCGGGCAGGATCAGGCTCGAATCCTCGCTGAAGCCCTTCTGGCCGATCGCATCGACGGCCTCGAGACGGATCTGAACGGGAAGGCCGGCCCACGGATGCGCGGTCAGGTCGCGGATTTGCTGCCCCTTGGTCGATTGCCGGCTCGCGCCCATATACGGAAGTTCGAGGCGGAACATGGCGTCGGTGCCCGCGACGGAGTGGCCGTCGGAGCGGTGGACCTCAAGGGTGAGCGAGAGCAGCCCGTAGTCGTCGGCGGCCACGTAGGCGAAGCGAAGATGCGAGCGCGGCGTCGCGTGCGGTTTGGTGGTGAAAGAAATCGTCGGCGCCATGTCGTCGACCACTTCGATGGGCCAAGCCGCCAGTTCATCGGCCCGCCGCGTGATCACGATTCGCGTGCCGGTCTCGATCACCGCCTCGACGCGATAGCTCGCCGCCTTCGGATCCGGACCTGCGCCGAGCACGGCGAAGGGTATCTTCGTCTCGCCGACGCCGAGCTGCGGCGCGTCCTTGCCATCGGCGGCGGGCGCGCCGTAGACGTGCGCGACGAGCGTGCTACCGGCCGGAATCCGAATCGCCTCGGCATCCGCCCGCGCGCGCTGATCGATGAAGATCGGGGCCGAGCCTGTATACGCGGGCGGCGTGATCCAGGCGTCGACGGTGATGACGTGACCCGCGGCGCTCGCGAGTCGCGGCGCGAAGGCGCGCGCCAGCCGCTCGAGGGGGTTCTCGCGCGCCGCGACCACGGCGACCACCAGGACCACGAGCACGGCAACGCGCAACGCACGTGGATCGAGGCGAGCGATCCGCGGCGCCGGCGGCCTAACGCGAAGACCGCGCACCGAATCGGCCATGCGCCGAAGATGGGCGTGCCAAAGCACAAGCGACCCGGGGTTGTCGGCACCCGAGGCCAGGCGGTCCTCGAGCGCCGCCAGCGGCCGGTGGCTGAGGCCGTTGTCGTCTTCCAGGCGCCGGTGCGCGTCGGTCAGCCTCGGAGGCCGAAACGCCTTTGCGGATGCGCGCGCGAGGTACGCCAGCGCGGCGGCGAACGCCGCCAGGACGATCACGTGAAGCCAGCTCGGAATCCGGGGCAACAGATCACCGAACGCCAGCGCCAGGAAGGCGCCGCCAAGAAGGATGGGCGGCAACCAGCATCGCCAGAGACGCTCGCAGTAGAGGACCAGCCGCGTCTTTGCGATTGGCAATGGTTTTCTTCTCGGCGCCTTTCCGATCATCGGCCCCCACCCACCGCCGCCTTCCCCGTTGGGTGCGAATCGGCCAGCCAGTCGGGGTATGATTCATGGGCCATCAGGATGTCGTTCCCGATGCGCGCGCGCACGACGGCGTACCCGTCGTCTTTCACGAGCACCTCGGGCACGATCGGTCGCGCATTGTAACTCGACGCCATCACCGCGCCGTACGCGCCGGCGTCCCTCACCACGAGCAGATCGCCCGGACGGACCGGCGGCAACGGGCAACGGACGGCGAAGGTGTCGGCGGTCTCGCACACCGGCCCCACCACGTCCACGATCGAGGTTCCAGAGCCCGGGGCCGGCTGCGCCACCGGCTCGATCCCGTGGCGCGCGTCGTAGAGCGCGGGGCGCATCAGATCGTTCATGGCCGCGTCGATCACGACGAAGGAGCGGGCCCCCGATTCCTTGACGTAGAGGACCCGGCTCACGAGCACGCCGGCATGGCCGACGACAGCGCGGCCGGGCTCAAGGATCAACCGGCAATCCAGATCGCCAACCGCGGCGCGCACGCATTCGGCGTACTCGGCGGGCGTCGGCGGGCGTGCGGTCCGGTCCGCGTCGGCATAGGCGATCCCGAGGCCGCCGCCCAGATCGAGGCGCTGAACCGCAATGCCGTCGGCCGCGAGCGACAGGGCCAGGGCGCGCACGCGCCCAAAAGCGTTGGCGAACGGCGCGAGGTCGGTGATCTGCGAGCCGATGTGGACGGCGAGTCCGACGAAATCGATTCCCCCCATTGCGCTGGCGTCGGCGGCCATGCCAGGCGCGCGATCGAGGGCGATTCCGAACTTGTCGGACCGGGTACCGGTGGTGATCTTGCGATGCGTTCCGGCGTCCACGTCGGGGTTCACGCGGATGGCGGCCGGGGCCTTGACGCCGCGCGCGCCGGCGATGCGGTTGAGCGCCGCAAGTTCCGCTACGGACTCCACGTTGATCTGAAGGACGCCGGCTCGAAGCGCGGCGGCGAGCTCGCCCTCGGTCTTGCCGACGCCGGAAAAAACGATCTTGTCGGCCGGAATCCCGGCCTGCAACGCGCGGGCGAGTTCCCCTTCCGAAACCACGTCGGCCCCGGCGCCGTCCTGGGCCAGCACGCGCAGGACCGCGAGGTTGCCGTTCGCCTTTACGGAAAAGCAGATGGTCGCGCCGACGTCCCGGAAAGCCGCGGCAAAGGCACCATACCCCTCGGCGACGGCGGTCTGCGAGTAACAGTAGAAGGGGGTGCCGACGGCGGCGGCCA